>JAIPHI010000023.1 GCA_021735285.1 Fidelibacterota bacterium
TTGAGAGAATTGTTGAAGAAGCCGGCTATGGAAAAGGTGTCCTATATTTTGTAAAGAGGAAACTTAATAAGATTAGGAAATATCTTTGTATTACACAGTGAGGATATTTTAAAATAACTTTCCCTTTATATACTCTCCCATTTTTTACCATAAAATATAACTACTAATATTATTAATATTAAACCGGCTAAAAGCAATAAAGGATTATATATTTTAAAGCCAGCTGGTAAAAAACCAAAGCAAATGGCAATAATTCCGGCAAAAATAGCATATGGAATTTGAGTTTTTACATGGTCTATGTGATCAGATCCCGAGGCCATAGAGGATAAAATTGTAGTGTCTGAAATAGGGGAGCAATGATCTCCTAAAGTAGCACCAGATAGAATAGCAGCGAAACTTGCAAGATAGATCGGAGAATTGATTGAATCAGTCATAGATAAAGCAAGGGGTACAGCTATAGGGACAAAGATTGACATTGTCCCCCAGGAAGTACCAGTGCTAAAAGAGACTAGTGAAGATAAAATAAATATACTTAAGGGCAGAATTGCAGGGGTAATAATATCTTTTGTGATATTTATTATATATTCTGCAGTATGCATATCTTGAGTTAAACTTCCTAGCGACCAGGCTAGAACAAGAATGACAACCGCTAAAACCATCGATTTTACACCGGAGAGCCAGGCCTTGATTGTATTTTCTAAGGACAATATGCGTTGACTTACTGTTAAAAGCAAGCCTGCTAAGCAACCCATTGCTGCCGCCCACATAAGAGCAGAGAATGAATCAGAGTTCCCAATGATATTTCGAAGGGACGGCTCTATACCCCCTAAATTATTTTTACCAGTTATATATAAACTAAGCACTGTAGTAAATACTACAGTAAATACAGGTATTAGAGCATTCATCCAATGGGTTGGTTTATCTCCAAATTCGTTTTCTTCAAGAAGGGACTCATCAATCAGTGGATTAGCTCCGTCTCGCAGAACTTTTCCTGTTTTTAGGGCTCGCTTTTCAGCTGTCAGCATTGTACCAAAGTCCCGTTTTAAAATAGCGAGGGAATAAAGTAGTAGAAGCGAAAATATTCCATAGAAACTATAGGGAATTGATTTGAGAAAGGTGATATAGGGACTTTCTGCGATATTTGCGTTTTGATAAGGCTCTATCAATAAACTCATTTTAAATACAGCCCAGGTGCTAATAGGTGCTAAATTGGCAATCGGGGCAGCCGTCGAATCAACAATGTAGGACAATTTTTCGCGTGAAATTTTAAGCTTGTCCGTAAACGGACGCATTGTATTCCCCACCAACAGAGTATTGGCATAATCGTCAAAGAAAATCACAGTTCCAAGGAGTGAGGTCGCAAGCAGTCCTCTTCTGCGAGAGTTGGCATGTTTGGAAGCTAATTTGACAATCCCCCGCATCCCGCCATTTTTTGAAATGATCCCCACCATCCCTCCAAAAAGGAGACTAAATATCACAATAGAGGCGTGGCTTGGATCGGCAAGAGCATTGACAATATAATTATCCAGAGTTAAAAAGAAGCCGGATAGAAAGTTGTAACCATTGATAAATGAAACTCCAAACCAGATCCCAACAAATAGAGATATGATCATTTGTCTTGTAAGAAGGGCTAGCAAAATGGCGATAATAGGCGGCAGAATCGATAGCCAGGCAGGTATAATTCTAATTTTTTTAGTGATAGTCTGAGATTTAAATTTTATTTTAATAGTACTTTGACCAGAATAAGATAAAACTATATCTGAAATTGTCAGACCATCTTTGTTTTTCGCTATTTTATTTTTAGAAATAGGATTTTCATTTATTTCTAATGTCAAATCATCAATAGAGAAAGTCTCAGAGGTTGTAATCTTGATGTTGAAAGGAATTGAAGTAAGGGCAACTTTTGGTATTTTGACTATAGTATCCGAAGATTTGGAGAAAAGATTGAAATTTATTAACAGAAGAAATATTGAAAGTAATACAATTACTTTTTTCATAGGAACCAAATTATAATTAATAAATCAAGTAATTTAAGGAATGAATTCATAAATCGGAAATATCTTTATTGTTGGATTGAGCCTAGGAGTGAGTTGGAAACTTGCATTGGGATAATTGTAAAAAAATATATGGGTTAACTATAGAAATCTTATTAAATTTTGAGGGATGTTTCTAATCAAGAAAAGGGATAGAAATGGGGATAAAACTATCAAATCGTGTTCAAAGGATGGAACCATCAGCTACAATAAAGTTGTTTTCAGAGGCTAAAAAGATGATGGCAGAGGGCATTGATATAGTAAATTTTGGAGTGGGAGAGCCGGATTTTGATACTCCTGAAAAAATTAAGAATTCAGGTAAGCAGGCTATTGATGATAATTTTACAAAATATACGGTCACATCCGGAATTCCGGAACTCAAAGAGGCAATTATAAAAAAATTTAAGCATGACAATAATCTTGATTATAAACCAGGTGAAATTATAGTCACTCCCGGAGCCAAAGCAGCAATTGCTGAAGCTCTGGCTGTGATTTGCGATCTTGGTGACAAAATCGTTATACCGGCACCATATTGGGTCAGTTATCCTACCCAGGTAAAAATGGTGGATGGTGAACCCATCATTGCCAAAACTGAAGAGCAGAATAGCTATAAAATTACTGGTGAATTACTCCAAGAAATAGTAGATAATGAAGGCCAAGTTACAGGTATAATATTGAACTCACCTGGAAATCCCACCGGCTCGGTTTATACGAAGGATGAGTTGGCAGAGATAGCAGAAATCTGTTATGCCAATGGAATTGTAATAATTGCAGATGAAATATATGAAAAATTGATATATGATGGTGAAGAGCATATCTCCATTGTCAATACTAATGATAAAATTCAGGATTTGACAATTGTTATCAATGGAGTTTCTAAAGCCTATGCAATGACAGGTTGGCGTTTAGGATATGCTGCCGGACCATCAGAAATAATTGATAACATGGCAAAACTACAGGGCCAAACTGCTTCCTGTGTGATAGGAATTTCCCAAAAAGCGGCTATTACAGCCCTGGAAATGGAAGATTCAGAAATCCAAAATATGGTTGATACTTTTAAAAAGCGAAGAGATTTTTTGGTCCAAAGTTTGAATGAGATTGAGGGTATAGAATGTAAGATGCCTCTGGGTGCATTTTATGCATTTCCAAATGTATCCTACTATATCGATAATACAGATTTTAATGGAACGGATGAATTGAGTCAGCATATTCTGAAAAATGCCCATGTTGCTGTAGTTTCCGGAAAGGCCTTTGGTATGGATAACCACCTCAGATTTTCATATGCTAATAGTATGGAAAATCTGGAAAAGGGCATTCAAAGATTTAAAAATTGCCTGCTGGAGCTAATATAAAATTCGAGATTAATAATGTCTAAAAATGTATTTTTTTACGAAGCCTTTGAAGAGGAGCAAAATAAATTAAAGCAATATCTTCCCGCTACAATAAAGGCTGGTTTTACATGGAAAACTATTCAAGAATATGGCCAAAAAAAACCAGAAGCGAAAATCATAAGTACTCGAACGCAGTCTAATTTACCTTTGGAATGGGCTTATGAATTGGAGGGAATTCTTTCCAGAAGTACTGGCTATGACCATTTGGTGAAATATTATAATGAGATAGAAGATAATATCGAATTGGGATATTTACCTCTCTATTGTAATCGAGCAGTAGCTGAACAGGCTATAATGTTGATGCTGGCTCTTTTTAGAAGGCTGCCCCTTCAAATGCATAATTTTGAAAATTTTAATCGAGATGGTTTAACTGGTTTTGAAGCAGAAGGAAAGACACTGGTGGTATATGGAGTAGGAAATATCGGCTCAGAAGTTTACAAAATTGGTAAAGGGCTTGGCATGCAGGTTTACGGAGTGGACATTGAACAGAAATATCAAGATTTCAATTATATTGAACCAAATCAGGGCTTTGAAAAAGCCGATGTTATAGTTTGCTCAATGAACTTAACTACTGATAATATAAACTACTTTGGTTATAAAGAATTATCAAAATGCAAGAAGAGGCCTCTTTTTGTTAATGTTGCCAGGGGAGAACTTTCTTATTCAGCAGATTTGTTACAGGCTGTGCAGGAAAATTGCATATCAGGAGTTGCTCTGGATGTTTACAATCAAGAAGGTAAATTAGCAGATAACCTAAGAGATGGAGAAAATATTAATAGCCAAGAAATTAAGGCTGTGCAGCAGCTCAAACAAAAACCAAATGTAATTTTGACTCCTCATAATTCTTTTAATACTGAGGAGGCAGTCCAGAGAAAATCTGAACAATCGATTCAACAGATAAAACATTTTCTAGAGAATGGCAAATTTTACTGGGAAGTTCCACTCTAAATATTAATCATATAATAAAAATTAATGCAAAATATATATCGTCTTTATAATAGTTGGGAAAAAGCTAAGTATATAAGTAGGCAAAATCGATTTGTAATGGATTTCAGAAAAGATGGTAAAAAAATCTCAGCCTATATCCCTAATACAGGTCGAATGACAGAATTTCGATTTGTTGGGCATCCTTTCTATTTGACTCCTGTGAAAAATAACAAGTATGATTATAGAGTAATATCTACGGAATATCAGGGCTCCCCTGTCCTATTGGATACAATTAAGGTCAATGATATATTTCATCAGATATTGATTAATCAACATCTTCCCGAGTTTACAAATATTAAGACCGTCAAAAGAGAATTTACAATAGGTAATTCTCGCTTTGATTTCCTTTTACAAATGAGTAACGGACAAAAAATATTAATTGAAGTTAAATCCTGTACACTCTGTCATAATGGTGTAGGAATGTTTCCGGATGCTCCTACTTCTCGAGGCCGTAAGCATATACGGCAGCTTCATCAATTAGCAGATAAGGGCTACACAAGCTTTATTTACTATTTAGTTTTGAATAATAATGCAAAATATTTTTTCCCTGATTTCCATATTGATTATGAATATGGGAAAGTGTTCCAAAAAGGTGAAAATGTGAATTTCAGAGCGCTGAGGTTGAATATATTAGACCCAACCTCGATCAATTTAAAAAATACACAAGAAATTCCTGTTAAAACTGAAATAGTGGATAAAAATTGTACCAGAAAGGGTAGTTACGTACTGATATTGCAAAATTCACAAAATATAGAACAGCAGATTGGTGCTCTGGGCAGGCTTTCTTTTGATAAAGGTTACTATGTATATGTCGGTTCAGCAATGACCAACCTTGAAAAAAGGATTAAAAGACATTATCGTAAGCGCAAGAAAAAACACTGGCATATTGATTATCTGACATCCGGAGCAATGGAAATTATTGAAGACTTCAAAATACGGAGAATTGATCGAATTGAATCACAACTTTCAGATAGTATTATAAAAAAAGCTGACAATAGTATCAAAGGATTTGGTGCTTCAGATGTAAATGATTTTTCGCATCTTCATTATTTTAAAGAAAATCCCTTGGAAGATGAGAAATTTTACAAAATAATTTTAGATTGGATGACATCACTGAAGGCATAGAAAATTGAGATAAAAGAGATTTGCTAAGTAAAAGTAAAAGATATAAATTACAGGGCTTTGAATAATAATAGAGGGCAATATGGATAAAGGAAAAACATATCTGGTAACAGGCGGAGCAGGTTTTATTGGTAGTAATTATATAAAATATATCATTGATAAGTATGATAATATCAAAGTAGTAAACCTTGATAAACTTACCTATGCTGGTAATCAGGAAAATCTGCAAAGTGTTGCAGATAAGGATAATTATACTTTTATAAAAGGTGATATTTGTGATCAAAAACTTATAGGCGAACTCTTTGAAAAATATAGTCCTGATTATGTTATAAATTTTGCTGCTGAAAGTCATGTTGATAGGAGCATAGGCAATCCGGACGATTTTATCAAAACTGATATTTATGGGGTCTATTCACTGCTGGAGAATTGCCGAAATTTTGGAATAGAAAAATTTGTACAAATTAGCACTGATGAAGTTTACGGTTCAATAGACAAAGGATCCTTTTCTGAAGATGATACATTTAATCCCAGTAGCCCTTATGCTGCTAGCAAAACCGGAGGCGACCGTCTGGCCTATTCCTATTTCGTGACTTATGATCTGCCTGTTGTGATTACTCGTGCTTCAAATAATTATGGTCCTAATCAATACCCGGAAAAATTAATTCCACTTTTTATAACAAATGCGATAGATAATAAAAAATTACCCCTCTATGGCGATGGCAAAAATGTTCGTGACTGGCTCTTTGTTGAAGACCATTGTAAAGGTGTGGAATTTGTTTTGCAAAATGGTAAAAATGGAGAAGCCTACAACATTGCCGGAAATTGCGAATTACAAAATATAGAGATTACAAAAAAAATACTTGAATTGACAGGCAAGTCTGAAGAGCTAATTGAATATGTGAAGGATAGAGCCGGCCATGACCGCCGCTACTCTCTGGATGATAGCAAAATCGCTGATCTAGGATGGCAGCCGGAGTATGATTTTGAGGAGGGAATGCGGGAAACAGTAGAATGGTATAAAAACCATGAATATTGGTGGCGGAAAATCAAGAGTGGCGAATATTTGGAATATTATAAAGAACATTATGGTGAAGATATGTAATATTTATCATCACTACATTTTCCTTGAAATTGAAGGTTTATTTATTGAAATTACATACCAGGTTTAACAATAGATCTGAGGAGAAGTTTAGGAAAACTTGTTACTTATATATTGTTTTTAAGATTGGATTAATTATATCACCTAAAATATAATCAATTATTTATGAAAATTTAGATAATTTTTAAATCATTATATCAGTGATTTAAATTTTAATACTTTTTTAATAAGACTATTATACTCAATCATTACATGGAGGAGTAAATGGAGAAAATTTTAAAATTATTATTTATATTAAATCTTTTGATCGGGATGTTATTTTCACAGACTTATGGTAAGCGCTTTCTTCTCGAAGAGGAGATGCAGAGTGATAGAGAACAACAAAAACAACAGGAAAAACTATCCCTTGAAGAGAAACAAAGGAAAGAACAGGAATTTCTTGCTCAGCAAGTATTACTCGATCGGGCTGTAAATGCCAATAAATACATTGTAGGTCCTGGAGATGGTTTTAGTGTGGTAATAGAAACAGGAGAAGTGCTGAGTCACATAGTACAGATTTCGCCTTCAGGTGAATTGTTAATCCCCACCGTTGGTGTTTTGAATGTCGAAAAATTGACATTGGAAAAAACTATTAATAAGGCTAAAAAGGCAATTCATAATACTTATAAAAATTCTCAGGCTGATGTAGCACTTATTAACGTTAGAAAATTTAAATTGCAGATTGTAGGAGCGGTTAATAAATCAGGATTTTATAACACAACTCCTGTTACAAGACTCGACGAAATACTGGAATTATGTAAAGGGCTGCATCCTTTTGCTAGAGATTTCAAAATTATAATTGAACGTTATAACGGGGAAACTGAAGTTATAAACTACTTGGATTATTTACGTACAGGGGATCTGGAATCCAATCCTACTTTTACAGAAGGTGATAAAATTATTGTCCCTTATGGTGATGTAGAAAAAGAGGGCATCATGGTTAGAGGTGCAGTGGAAAGGTCCGGATATGATATAATAGAAAAAAATGAGACGATAGAACAGTATATTAGGCGAGGCGTAAATTTTCAAGATGATATTAACCTCTCCAAAGTATTTGTGAATCGTAATGAGAAAAGTATAGAAGTAAAACCTGATAAATTTGATGAATTTGAACTGAAACCGAAAGATAAAGTAAATTTTATCAGTCAGAGAGGCGTGGCAGTGAATGGTTTTGTTCAGGCTCCTGGTGGTTATCAGTATATGCCGGGTTATACATGTTCAGACTATATTGGACTAGCAGGTGGTAATACTATTCAGGGTGACATCGATAGGGTGAGAATTAGACATCTTGATGGAGACGTTGAAAAAGGGCTCAGTGTACAGATTAGTCCTGGAGATGTTATTATCGTTCCCAGAACCAGAAAAAATGTGTTTTTTGGTGAGAGTTCAATTCTGGAAATAGTAACAGCGGTGGCTTCGCTATATTTGACTTATATAGCTGCGACGAACTAGAAATCTTGAAGCAAAATTTTTGGAGGCAAGAGTGGGTGAAAAAAATATAACATTAGTGACATATTATAATATTATTAAAAAGCATTTTAAGAAAATTTTTATTATTACATTTATTGCAGGTGTTATTTCTATTATAGTTAGCCTATTACTACCTAAATGGTATAAATCTACGGCAGTTATCTTATCGCCAAGTAGTTCATCAGGCTCAATGTCAGCATTAGGAGGGCTTGAATATTTAGGAATTGGTAATCTACTCGGTGAAAGTGAAAGTATCTTTAAATATATGGCAATCCTGAAAAGCAGAACATTGAGAGAAAAAGTAATTCGCAAATATGATTTAATAGATAGGTATGGTGCAAAAAATATGCAACTGGCGTTGAAGGAGTTTGATGATTATCTTGAACTTGAATTGGGCGATGAATACCAATTGAATATTTCCATGATAGATAAAAATCAAGATCAGGTTGCAAAAATGACCAATTATATTGTTGGCCTTTTGGATTCTATGAATGTTGCTATTACTGCCAAAGATGCTCGAAATGACAGAAAAGATATAGGAAAAAGATATCATTCTTTAATTGATAGCTTACATACTGTTAGTAATAATATGGCCGAATACATGTCAGAAAATGGAATAATTAGCCTGCAGGATCAAATTACTGCCGGGGTTACCAGTGCCTCAGAATTACAAAGAGAGATAATTGCACTAGAAACAGAAATTAGTGTTCTGAAAAAAACTGTAAAGAAGGACAATCCGATCTTAAATAGGAAGCAGCTAGAACTGGAAAGTATCAGAAAAAAATACTACCAAATCTTGCAAACTGACGAGGATTATATTCCAAAGTTTTCTGAAATACCAAAGATTGGAGCAGAACTTAAAAAATACGAAAAAACAATTGATTATTTGACTCGGTTACTGGAATTTGTTGGTCCTCAATATGAAAAATTCAAACTTGATGAAATCAAAGAAACCCCTTCTTTGCAGGTGCTTGACTATGGCCGAAGGCCGGATAGAAAAGCTAAACCTAAAAGAGCAATTATTGTGATAATATCTACATTTGTAGTCGGTTTTCTAGCCTGCTCATACTTTATCCTAAGAGAAAATAATATAGCCTAGTTATGTTATATCTTTTATTAGCACTTATTATTATAACAGCTTTTTTTGTTACCTTGGAGTGGCCGGAATTAGGTTTTGGCCTGGTCATTATTATACCATTAGTAAAAGATCTGTTTCAGTTGCCAGAAGATCAGATACCATTTCTGAATTTGCTATTTCTATTCGCAATTTTTGTTTTAATTGCTATGCTCTATAAGTTTTCTTTCAAAATGAACGAAGTTAAATTAAATAGAGAGCATTTAGGCTTATTTATAATTTTCACTGCGATTCTTTTATTCAGTCTTAACTATACAAATGAATTAATATACGGTGCTGATAAAGTATTAAAGTTTATCCTCTTTAATGGTCTCTATTTTATAGGCGGAATGATTGTTTTCCAGTATCCTATAAAACAAAATAGATTTATTGAGTTTTTAAAATATAGTATATTAACGATAGCCATTATCAATACAATATTTTTAATTAAGCATTTTGTGTCTGGAACTTTATTGCAACATATCATGGTTAGATTTACTTTACTGGAGAGCAATAGTCCAATAAGTATGGCAAGAATTACAGGCCTGGGAGTGTTGTTATGGTTTATTGCCGCTTTCCAGAGCAAAAACTCTAAAAATAAGTTGTTTGCCTCCCTGGCAATAATACCTTTAGCAGTATCACTTGTAGCCACTAATACAAGAGGACCAATCCTGTTCTCTCTTTTATTGATCTTTGTGTTTGTATTTTTCTACTTAAAAATTTCAATGACAAAAAAATTAACTTTTCTAGGCATATTCATTTCTATAATAATTATATTCGTTCTTATCTTACCGGCCAACACCTTTAATAGGTTCCTACTGTTATTTCATAAAGCAAGTATTAATGCCAATCAAAGCGTCTGGAGCGCTGGTAGCTCCGCAAGAAGAGTAATATTTATTAAAAGATTATTAGTATACTTAGGTCAACATCCTGCTACTCTTTTTATTGGATCCGGAGCTGGTAGTTTTGCAGATTTATTTCAGGATTATGGAGTCTGTCTTTATCCCCATAATCTGTTTTTTGAAGTCTTATTTGAACAGGGCCTATTAGGTTTTACTATTCTTATTATTAGTATAACTATTCTAATAAGAGATATTTATATTTATTACTACAAAAAAGGTAATATGACTAATGACATTCTTATTTTTGTTTTTGGATTTATGTATTTTTTCCTGAATGCAATGATAAGTGGTGATGTGGATAGCAATCGTATATTATGGTTATTTTGGGGAGGCATAATTGGAATGATAATTTCCCAACAAAATAATATTCATAAACTTGAATTTTAAAACAGAATATAATGAAAAATGAAAATATGAATAATAAGGGAATAAATACCAGGAATAAATCGTTTTTAACTGATTTATTCTTAACATATTCATCACAATTTATAGTTCTAGTCTTACATATTGTTATTATAAAATTACTTGCTATTTATTTGACGGGCGATGGTTTTGGAGCTTATATGGTAATTAAAAGAGTTGTGGGGATTGCATTCCCAATATTAACAGTAAATCTTAGTATTAGTCTATCAAGATTTATTAGTATAAATGAAACCCGGCAAAATAAATATCTTATTTTATCCCTTTTAACATTAACTGTTATAACTATTATCGTTTTCATAGTTTCCAGCATATTTAATGAAATAATAGCTGAGAGTATTTTTAATAAAAAAGAATTAGAATATTTGATATCACCTTTATTACTCTTTATTTATGCTAATTCAGTCCAGGTTGTTACTGTAGGATATTTAAGAGGCAAGCATGAATTCAGAAAAATGAATATTGTAATTGTTCTATTTTGGATAATCCAATTAATAATATTAGTTACATTAATACAATTTTTTACTGATTCGTTATATTTTTTAAAATATTATCTCATTGTTAATGCAATATTTATTCTAATCATGTGTGGTTATTTTATAATTAAAAACACAAATTTTAATAAAGAAACAATAAAAAGAATAATTGGATTAAATATCATAGAAAATATTAAAAGTGATATTGAATTCTACAAGTATGGACTATATAGATTGCCTAATGGATTCTTTTTGGCTGGAATATTTTCTCTTCCTGTATTTTATTCATCCAATCGAATTTCACTTAAAACAGCGGGCTATATAGGAGCAATTGTGACGATCATAAAGATGTTCCAAATAGTAGGTAATCCAATCAATAGACTTTTTTTACCGAAAATTTCTCATTTAAAAACTTATAGTAGTAATAAAACTATAAATAAGCATTGTAAAACAGTCATCGAATTTATTTTCACTTTTCCAATTTTATTAGGTTTATTATTATACTACCTTTCCCCTGAGTTAATAAAAATTTGGTTTGGTTCTGATTTTACAATTATAATTAATTATGTAAATATTTTAAGTCCTTTTGCAGGATTGCTTATTGGTTTTATTTTAATTAGAAGTGTTTTAAATGGTTTATATACATACCCTTATGTTAATCATATAACCTTTTTCAGCTTTCTTTTTGAACTTATATTGGTAATTATTACAGAAATTTTCCAGCTCGGAATTATTGGCGTAAGCATATCTTTTGGAGGGGCAATCTTTATTCTATGGTTTATTTCGACATGGATATTATTAAAAAAACAAAAGATTCCAGTGGCCACAAAAAATAATATTATTTCTGTGATTTGGCTATTTATTGTTTTCTTAATTTTATCTGTATTAAAGAACATTATAACAATAAATAACATATATATATCGGCAATATTAAAGGTAATTATAGCACTAGCCATATTATTATCTTCTTTTCTTATTTATAAGATTTACAATTATCAGTGGATCAATGAAATGTTAAAGAGATTACCTTTTCTCAATGTCCCGGATAAATAGGAATAAGTATTATGAAAGTAAAATTTAGATTAATGATTTTTACAATTAAAAAAGCAAGTGAGTTAATTAGTATTTTAAGTATATGAAAATTTTTAAATCGATGAAATCAACAATAAATAGAATCAGGAAGTTAATCCAACAAAATAAGAATTTTGTGGATCCTAATCTTTTATATTATACATATCGTAGATATAACAATCTTTTTGATATTAAGAGAATGATTAAAAATTATGATCATGTGAAAATAGAACACCCGATTTTTATGTTAGGGACTCAGGGTAATGGCAATACTTTAATATCCAGAATGATCAGAAGACACCCCAATATCGTTTCAGTAACAGGTAATTATAAATACTGGGCAGGTGCAGACGAGATGAATAGTGTTTTGGGACCAATTCTTCCTGAAGAATTTAGATCAATAGAACATATTAAGCCTTATCCTGATAATATTATTTACCCATTTGATTGGGTCTGTGGAATTAATAGATATTATCATAATTTTCGTAACGAAGAAAAGGACTTTACTATAGAATTACAAAATAAGATGAATCATATTGTTAAATGGTTAATTAATAAATATCAAGTAAATAGTAATCCCAGATTTATTGATAAGAGCCAAAATTATACTTTGAAAATGCCTTTGCTAGAAAGAATATTTCGTAAATCAAAACCCAAGTTTATTTTAGTAACTAGAAATCCATATGCAAGTTGTTATAGGGCTGCAAATGGTAATACTTATCGAAAAGAAAACTTTGGACTTGATCTTAACTTAAAAATTAAAATTGAATTAGCCTGCCAGCACTGGAAAAATTATATGGAAACAGCTATTGAAGATGGAAGTAAAGTTGATAATTTTTTATTAATTCGTTTTGAGGATGTTTTAAATTTTCCTGAAAAGAAAATGAACCAAATATGTAAATTCATTGGCATAGATTTTTCGAAAGATTTATTACCGCAAAAAGACGATGTTATTCCTTTTGGCTCGAAAAGAACTAATCGCTGGTATCCTTTGAGACCAAATGTCAATAAAAAATATTTGATGAAGATTGATACCAAAGAGATTGAAATTATAAATAAAAACTGTGGCAGCTTAATAGAATATTTGAATTATTCTAGTAAATAGCGTATGTAGGAATTGATTAAAAGTAAAAAGGCTATAGAGGGTTAATTGCAGATTATACTTAGGTATATATTTTGGATTATCATTTTTTTTGTAGGTTATACTTTTATTTTATACCCAATTATTTTAAAAATATTATCTAAAATAAAAGTTAAATATGAAAACACTAAAGTATACGAGCAAGATTACATGCCTTCAGTGTTATTGTTAATCTCTGCTTATAATGAAGAAAAAATAATTAGAGAAAAAATAGATAACAGTTTATGTATTGAATATGAGAATCTGCAAATTGTTATCGCTTCCGACGGATCAACTGACAATACAGAGAAAATATGCCGGGAGTTTGAACCTGAAATAAGATTAATTCATTTCGACAAGAATGAAGGTAAAAATGCAACTCTTAATAAAATTCTTAGCAACATATCTTCTGATATAGTTGTCTTTACTGACGCAAATACAATGTATAAAAAAAATACAATTAAAAAATTAGTGGGCGGCTTTTCCGATCCTAAAGTTGGTTGTATAGGTGGACATTTAATGTTAACTCAAACTAAAGATAGTAATACAAGTCAAGGAGAAGGCCTTTACTGGTGTTATGAAAATATGTTAAAGCAAATGGAAAGTGATCTTGGAGAATTATTAAGTACTAATGGGGGGATATTTGCAGCAAGAAAAAAAATAATAGAAAAGTTGGAAGAAGATGTCCCTAATGATTTTCAAATTCCTATGAATATTGGTGCTAAAGGTTATAAAGTAATATATAATTCAGATGCAATAGCAATTGAAAAAACATCCACTAATTTTATCGAAGAAATGAAGAGAAAAATAAGAATAGTAAATAGAACTTTTACTGGATTCTTAAAATTTAAAGATAGTATTAAAGGACTCAGGCTATTTGAACTTATTTCACATAAGCTAATAAGATGGTTTATTGGTATTTTTGCCTTATTATTGTTATTAATATCTATTGCTTTAGTAAATCAGCCCTTATATTTTTGGATTCTAATTGCACAAATTATTTTTTATTTCCTCGCTTTTGTTGGATTCATTTTTCATTCAGAATCGAATATAATCTACATCCCTTTTTATATCACTATCATATTTATAGCCTCAACAATTGGAGTGCTAAAAGCATTGACAGGGGAAAAATATAAAAAATGGTCGCCACCTAATACTTCACGATAAAACTATTAATTGCGTAATAACAGGAGTATTTAATGATTATTAAAATATTAATTACAATAATACCAATTATATTTATTGCATTCATAGTTGAGAGACTGTCAAATAAATATCAAAATATTAATCATTGGTTATTGGATTTAATTACCAGTAATGGTTTTATCACATTATTCTCTGCTTTTATTGGTATGGTAATTATTAAATATTTTCTTCCCCTAGTCAGTGAGCATTTAACTCTTAAACACTATCTATTTGGTCTATCATGTATATTCATTTTAATTTTATACCGAGTTTTAAAAATAAATTTTAAGTATCTGTTAGTAAACACCATCACTGCTATTGCTTTAATTGTAACAAATAGAGAGTTCTCCGGAATTCAATTTCCAATAATTGGACCTCTTCATTTGGATTTTTATACTGATATTATCTTAATATTATGGTTAGTAATATCTTCTTATTCATTCAAAATCTATGAAGAAGTTAAAGGTTTATCCCCTGGAGCAATGATTTTAATATTGCTCGCCCTTACGGTTATATCTTATCAGACTCAGCAATATCTTCTTGCTACGATAACTGCAATAATTATTTTTTCCATGGTTGGAACTCTAAGAAAAGATTTATTTGTTTTAAAAGCACAAATTGGAAAGGCATATGCTTCACTTCTTGGGATAATAATTGGATTTATCTCTCTCGAATCAGGCAGAATAGCAGAAACTTCCACCATAAATGCTTTAGTTCCTCTTTCTATTCTTGCAATGCCAATGTTAGAAAGTATGCTTTCAATTAAAAGGAAATATGTTAATAGAAAAAATATAAGATCACAATTTATTCATGATAGACTAAATAAATTAGGATTTAGTCACATTCAATCTACATCTATTCTATTATTTTTTATAACCCTGACTAGCACTGTGGGGGTCTCAATTAAATGGATTACTGATAATGGTTTGATTACTTTACTATTTGCAGTTGTAGTTATGATTGTAATATTCATATACAGACTTGGCTATATCCAGTTAGAACGCAATATGATCCTTATAGATGATGAGCGTCGTAGAAAAATAATTAAAGATAGATATTTATCTTTTGATAAAGAAAATTTTTTTCAGAACCTGATTTTTATAGGAATTGATAGTATTGCTATATGTGGTGCTTTTGTTTTGACGTATTATCTTGAGATTAGATTTGGAGTGCCAGCAAGATTTTTAATATCTACTAACCATTTAATTTTGTGGTGTGCCTGGTCTATAATTTTCTGGTGTGGGCTATTTGGATTAAATGATTTATACAATATTGAATGGGATACATCTAGAGTCGAAGATATTTTTTCTATTCTCAAAATTATTATATTTGGTGCGATTGTTATCTTTATTATTAATAATTTTATTAAAGTGCCTGTTTTAGTGACTAAGGGATATTTTTTAATATATCTATCATTGCTTATTATTGGTGTAACAATAGCAAGATTAATTATTATTTCTATTTTAAGAAAATTCAGCTTGTTAAAATTCAGTGATAGAAACACTGTCGTTATAGGAACAGGTAATAAGGCAAATAATATTTTTCAACAAATAAATAATGTTCCTATATTAAAATTTGACATTATTGGTTTCATTAAAGATAATCATAATGATAATATAAAAGAAATTGATAATAAAATGATCTTGGGAGATATAGATCAGTTGCCACAGATTTTAGAAACTAAAAAGATACAAGAGGTCATTATAGCCATAGAAGATAATAATCCTGATAAAATTTTAAATATCGTAGCAATTGTAGATGATTATAATATACCGGTAAAGGTTATTCCTGAATATTATAATATATTAACAGGCTTTAGAACTTCTTATATTCATGGGATATCCCTGGCAAAATTTATTACAACAAATATGAAAACCTGGGAATGGATTTTAAAAAGATTTATTGATATTATATTATCCTTAATTGTATTAATTGTATTTTTTCCATTTTGGTTAATTACAGCTATAGCAATCAAAATAGATTCTTCAGGACCAATTCTATATTCCCAAACTCGTTCTGGCAGAAATAAAAAAGAGTTTGAAATTTATAAATTTCGATCAATGGTTAAGGACGCGGAAAAGTATAATGGAGCCCAATGGGCATCCAAAGAAGACCCCCGAATAACAAAAGTTGGTAACTTTCTCAGAAAATCAGGAATAGATGAAATACCACAATTTATAAATGTACTAGTTGGTGATATGAGTGTTGTTGGACCTAGACCTGAAAGATCTGTATTTATTGATGAATTAGAAGAAAAAGTAAAATTTTATACTCGAAGACTACTGGTTAAACCAGGTATCACAGGCTGGGCCCAGATGAAGTATAAATATGACGAGTCAATTGAAGATGTCAAAGAAAAAGTCAAAGATGATCTTTATTATATTCGTAATATGTCAATTACACTGGATCTTAAAATAATCGTCCAAACAGCTCTGACTGTATTCCAGAAGTGGAAAAAACATCATTAAAATAAGAGAAAATTAAGTGATCCGGAATTAATAAATTTTGTGATAATCGCTTATATCAAGACCTTTTAGAACACCGGCCAGATCAACTAATTCCTTACAATCATCTATCTCATTTTCTTTAAAATAGTCTTGTATATATTTTTCCTGATTTGATAAGATTATAACATCTCCATAATCCATTGCCTTTTCAATAGAATCAACAAGCAGTTCATCAATATGAGGTAATTTATTCATTAAGAATGATTTATTTTTACCAATAAGCTTAGATAGATTCAAATTTTTATCATATACTTTAATATCATAACCTTTGCCCAGTAAATATTCTACAACTTCAAGAGCAGGACTAAATCTTAGATCATCAGTGCCTGGTTTAAAAGTTATTGTAAGAAATGATATTTTGGTGCTATTAAGAGAAGTAATTGTATTGATCGTGTGCTGAATATGGGTTTTGTTACTTTTGTCAATAGACTTTAATATCGGAGTATTTACATAATTATCATGGGATAATAAATTTAAGGCTTTTAAGTCTTTTGGTAAACATGAACCGCCGTAAGCAAAACCGGGTCTTAGATAGTATGGAGAAATATTTAGAATTGTATCCTGACAGAAAATTTTCATTAATTTCTGACTGTCTACTTCCATTTTATTACAGATGCGCCCAATCTCATTAGCAAAGGATACTTTGAGAGCATGAAAGGAATTATTAACCAGTTTCATCATCTCAGCGATTTTTACATCCGAGCTAATAATCTTGCCATCTATATCTTTGTATAGCTCATTTAATTTTTGGATTGCCTTATCGTCCTCCGATGCGATGAGAGTATAAGGCGGTGAGAAAAAATCTTCAACTGCTGAACCTTCCCTAAGAAATTCAGGATTTGATACAATTGCAAAATCTTTATTATTGATTTTTCCTGATTTTTCCTCTACTATTTTACCAACTTCTTTGTTGGTACCCGGTGTGACTGTGGAGCGGATGATGATAATATGGTAATCATCCTTCTCTTTCAAAGCAGTTCCTATATCTCTGGCTACTGACTTTATTGCACTTAGATCAAGGTGGCCATTTGGTAGATTGGGAGTACCCACACATATAAAGGAGATTTCACTATTCATCATAGCGTACCGAAAATCATCAGATGCTTCAATTAGATCTTTTTCTCTACCGGTACTGATCAGGTCGTCTATGTCTTTTTCTTCAATTGTTGCATGACCATTGTTGATCATAGCGATTTTTTCTTGATTGATATCTACACCGATTATATGATGCCCCAGCTTTGCCAGACAACCCATTCCAACACAACCTACATAGCCTAAACCAAAAATTGATATTTTCATTTTTAATCCTTAATAAGACCTATTGTTAAATAATTTTTTATCTATTTCTAATACTGATAATGTATTTTTTTTGTATAATTCGTTTTGTAGTTTTCTAACATCTTTTTTATATTTTTGGTAATTTATCTTCATTTCTTTTATTCCCTTTGATATATCTTCTGTATTAATATCCACGTGAAGACAACCTTTATAAAAGTATTTTTTCAAAAAAGAAGTATTTGAAGTTATAACTGGTTTTTCCATAAAAACAGCCTCATTAGCTCCTCTTTGCATAGTATTTTCACGTGTTGTTAAGACAATAACGATATCTGAGTTTTGTATCAATCCTAAATATTTATCTCTAAATAGAAAACCTGTGTGTATAATCTGTTCTGATTTGCTTAGAGCATGTTTTGTCTTTTCTGGATTTCCGGTTATATATAATTTTATATTTTTTAATTTAGTTACTGCATTGACTACCTCCCAATATGGCTCATCACTACTAAAAGTTTGGATATAACAGATATTAAATCCTTGACTTACAGGATAGTTAGAAATTTTTGTATTTGAATAATTAATAGGAGGGAAGTTGATAATTTGTGTCTTTCCGCCCCAGTTTTTTACTATCTTTTTGTGTTTTTTGTTGGTCACAATTGATAGGTCAGCAAATTGAATAAAAATACGATGCAAGAACTGGGGGTAATGGATACCATTTTCAAAACTGCAGCTGTGAGAATCTAATATTAATTTTTTATTTAAAAGTATTTTGATGATAATAGATGCTAAGGTTATTACAAAATGGGTGTTTTTTGTTACAATGGCTTTTGGATTATGTTTTCTTATGATGTGATAGGTTCTGAAACTTTTTGTGAACCATGCCCAAAAGGCTCTAAATCTATTAATATAATGTTTTTCAATGATCTGACATTTACCATCTAAAATTTCAGAATAACATTTATGTCTTATGTCAAATCCATCCCAGCTTATAAATAGATATTTATTATTTTTAATTGTGTACCTCATAAATTAAAATTGTTTATCTGAATATTAAATAGTGTACAGTTTATTCTGATTTGAGTTCAATGTCAAGATATTTTGAGAAGAGTTACGGTAAAAAAGATGCAGATAAAGCACCAGTTTAGTCTGAGAATTTAAAATAATTGCATTGGGATGAAAAAATGTAAAGAAACTGCAAAAATAATTATTTCAGTAGACATTCAAGGATGTTTTTTGTTCAGTGATTTAATATCTTACTAGTTCTATTGGAAATAATATAATATTTCATTGAATTATTTTATTTTATAGTGTATCTTAATATCCGAAATATAAGGAGCACGAAATGAAGAAAATTGCCATAATTCTAATATACATCAGCTTATTTATTTGTACTTTGAGGGGGCAAAAAATATTTTATGTTAATCATCCGATTATTTCAAATTCAAACTATAATTATCATAATTTACAGGAACTGCACAATAAATTAATACAGGAATACGGAAGTACAGTCAATGAGGATATTACAATAGAAGTGTATGACGATTGGTATCCGGAATCAACTTTGTTATGGAAAATAAATGGTACCCCAGATCATAAAGTAACAGTAATTGGTGATAAAAATGGGCAAGGGAGCAGACCGATATTTTATGGCAGTTCAATAGATACTGTTTCACAGCCCTATGGCGCTCCTGCACTAATAATTAATGCAGAATATGTAACAATAAGTAATATCCATTTTAAATCTTTCTATGGAGCAACTCATTACAAACCGGGTCATAAAAAGTATAATAAATGCCAGCATAGAGTTGCTTTAACTATTAACGGAAATTACAATAGTATCAAAGAATGTAAATTTTCCGATTTCACTGGCATCGGACCCGAAGCAGCTATTTCAATTCCCATTGATAGAAAATATAATAGAGTTGCGCAATGTGATTTTGCCAATCTTAATGGGCACATTTTTCTCCATGCAGTATATATAAATGGAGGCGATAGTAATTTGGTAATTAATAATTATGTTGAAGATTGTTCAGGTGGCCCCTTTAAAGTTAAAAACATGGCCATTAATAACAAG
>JAIPHI010000024.1 GCA_021735285.1 Fidelibacterota bacterium
CCGCCAGTGTACTAATAATGCCGAAGCACTACTTTCTCCTCAGCTTGCATGTGTTAAGCACGCCGCCAGCGTTCGTCCTGAGCCAGGATAAAGCCCTCCGTAGTATATATATAAATATCTTATTATTATACTAACTCATTTAAATTATGTAGATCCTTTGTCGAATCTTTACACCTTAACAGGTCTTATCCCGCACATTATACTTTCTCTCTTACTCCCCATGTCAAATATCTCAAAAAGCGGGCTAAAATTAGGCCTCAATAATTTAAGTATCAACGTTTTTTTCAAATTATTTCCAAATAATTTTCAAAGCTTGTCCTAGACAACTTTTTATCCCCATTTCTATATTTTATTATGAGAGAGGTCTGACAAGGTTCCCAGTTTATATTGCAAAAAACTTGGATATTCCTTTATTATAACTTATCTTATGTGGTTATTTAAAATATACTGAGAGACGATTACAATTTTAATATATGTATGAGTACCAAAAATTCTACCAATTTTGAAGCGGATATTGCTCCTTTTTTAAAGCATGTTCAACACCCTCTAAGATATACAGGAAACGAGTTTAATGTAATTAAAAAAGACCTTAATAAAGTTAAGGTTAAAATTGCATTAGCGTTCCCTGATTTATATGATGTGGGTATGGGTTACTATGGCTTACAAATCTTATATCACATTCTAAATCAAGAAACAAATATTGCAGCAGAAAGAGTATTTGCCCCCTGGCCTGATTTTGAGCAAATACTTAGAGCTCAGAATGTACCTTTATATAGTTTAGAAAATAAAGTACCTCTAAATAGATTTGATATAATCGGTTTTTCACTAACCTACGAGCTAAGCTACACAAATGTATTGAATATGCTAGATTTATCTGGAATCCCCTTATGGCAAAAGGATCGCTCTAATCAGGATCCTTTTATAATTGCTGGGGGAGGGAGTGTCTTTAATCCCGAACCTATGGCACCTTTTTTTGATTTTTACTTGGTTGGAGACGCCGAAAACCTAATTGTTGAAATAGTAAATCATATTGAGAACCAAAGAAATAACGGAGTAGACCGCAATGAAATTTTATATCAGCTGACAAAAAAATACGAAAGTATTTATGTCCCATCCTTATATAAAATTAAAAATATAGGTGTTCACTCCTTTCCTGTGCCAAAAAATTCTGAGGTTCCGAACAAGATAAAGGCTGCCAAGGTCGTAAAATTACATAACAATTTTTATCCTTTAAAACCATTAGTCCCATTAGGCAAATCAATTCAAGATAGAATGACGGTTGAAATTATGCGGGGATGCACTCAGGGCTGTCGTTTTTGTCAGGCAGGAATGAATTATCGACCGGTCAGAGAGAGGCCCTTTGGTAATGTAGAGAAACAGATCAGAAAGAGCATAAACCAGACCGGTTATTCGAATGTTTCCCTGCTTTCCCTTTCCACCTCGGATTATAATGGATTAAATAATCTAGTCAGTTCCTTATCTGATATCACTACAAAAGATTCAATATCATTATCACTACCTTCTCTGCGTCTCGATAGTTTTGATGAAAAAATAGCTAAATTTGCAAGCGAACATAGTAAATCAGGCCTTACATTTGCTCCGGAAGCCGGTTCAAAGCGTCTCAGGAAAGTAATTAACAAAAATATAACAGAAAAGAATCTTCTAAAAGCTGCCGAACTGGCTGTCAAGTATAATTGGAGAACTATTAAACTCTATTTTATGTTAGGACTGCCAACCGAAACTAATACCGATTTGGATGCTATTCCAAAATTGGTCTCTAAAATAGCAGAACATTCTCAAAGAAAACTTGCTATCAATGTTAGTTTATCCCCCTATGTACCTAAGCCCTTTACTCCATTTCAGTGGGAAGCTCAGGTCGCACCTGATGAGATGCAAAGAAGATTAGATCGAGTAAAAGATGGGCTCCGTAAAATACCTCGTGTTAAAATAATGGGAAGAGATCCAAGATATTCTCAATTAGAAGCAATCATCTCACGCGGCGATAGAAAATTGGCCGAAGTCATCTTTCAGGCCTGGAAGCAAGGAGCAAAGTTTGATTCCTGGCGACAATTCTATTCTTTTGATATCTGGTATGAATTATTTAAAAAAAATGATATTATTCCAAAAAATTATACCGGAGAATATCCATTAGATGCATCATTACCCTGGAATATAATAGATAACGGGATAAAAAAGAGCTATCTTGTAGAGGAGCGAGAAAAGGCATCTACAGCTGAATATACTCGAGATTGTCGAAAGGGATGTACTGGTTGCGGATTATGCAATGAAAAACTCAAAATGAGAACTTCCCAAGAAAAGCCTAATGATATCCATTCCAATTGCGAGAATAACGAAAATGTTGCAGATCAAATTAGATATAGGTTGAATTTTTCTAAGATAGGACTGGCAAGATTTATTTCTCATCAAAACATGCTTGAAATCATCCATCGAACAATCAGAAGAGCAGGAATGTCACCAAAATATTCTCAAGGCTACAATCAACGTCCTATAATCTCAGCATCATTCCCCATCCCCTATCCCTATTATTCAGAAGATGAATATCTCGATATAACAATGTTAGGCAAGCAGAGAAATATGGTAGAGAGACTAAATAAAAACGTTCCTGATGGGATAATTTTTCAAAACACTGTAGAAATTCCACTTAAGGCTCCTTCACTATTTTCTCAGGTTGAAGGTTTTAAATATGAGGTGATACCGAAAAAAGGTATAAATGAAGATATTCGCCAAGAAATCAAGCAATTTGTTAAAGCTGACAACTGGGACATACAGAGAAAAAATGGTAAAATAATAGATGCAAGAGAGTTTACCGGTGAAATATCTATTCAGGGAGATAGTCTAATAGTTGAATTGATTGTAAAAAATCAGAAAAAAATGAAATTGAGAAAAGTTCTCGAGATATTTAATATCGAGGAGAAAGATTCTAAAATTATTCGAAAAAAGACATATGTTAAACCTCTCCCATAAGATTAATTTTCAATTACAAAGATTCATGGTTAAATTCCAAAGGTACGACAGGTCAGGATATAAGGGAGATAGACCGCCTGCCACCTTGAATATTTATGATAATTTTAAACAACTATAGAGGGTAAATTTTTACTTATTAAAGTCACAAACTAAATTAACAGTATCTAAATTTTTTGTGTTTGATAAATATATATTGTATATAATTTAAGTGGTAAATAATAGGCTGTTAGGTAAATGTTCTATTCTCGTTACAAAATTACAGAAGGTCATTAAATGAAGAAAAAAATTCTAATTAGTAGAACATCTAGTGAAACTAGAAGCGCAATTCTTGAAGACAACAAGCTTATCAACTTTTTTGTTGAAAGGCCTGAAGAAACAAGAATGGTAGGAAATATTTATAAAGGTAAAGTAGAGAATGTAATCAAAGGTATTAAGGCTGCTTTTATTGATATTGGTAGAGAACAAAACGCTTTTCTACCATTTTCTGAAATAAGTGATATGAACAAAGTTAAATCGATCATGGCCGATATCAAAAAAGGTAGGGATTGGGAGTATAAATGGCATTCTTCCGACAATAATAACAGAATCGATCTTAAATCCGGAAAAGAGATTCTAATTCAAGTGATCAAAGAGCCTTTTCGACAAAAAGGAGCCAGAGTTACTACCGATATAACAATCCCGGGAAGGTTTTTAGTTCTCGTCCCGTTTGCCAACTATATTGGGATCTCTAAAAATATTAAAAATAAAGGCGAGAGGAAACGTCTTAAAAAAATTATTGGAAGTCTAAAGCCTAAAGGCTACGGAGTAATAGTTCGAACAGTCGCAGAATCAAAAGGCCAAAAAACATTAAAAAATGATCTAGATTATTTAGTCAAAACCTGGAAATCAACCAAGAGAAGAGCAGCGCAAAGTGAAGTTGGCACTCCGGTTTTTAAAGATATGGGCAGTGCAAGCTCTGTGATTCGAGATTTCTTAACTTCCGATGTAGAAGAGATTGCTGTCGATAACAAGAAATTATATAAAAAAGTAAAAAAATATTTACAATTCGTTTCCCCTAATTTTATAGATAGACTTATATATTATAACAATTCTGTTCCGATGTTTGATAAATACGGAGTAAAAAAAGAATTAGATAAAGCATTACGCAAAAAAATATGGCTTAAAAATGGTGGTTTCATCGTCATTGAACATACAGAGGCTATGACAACTGTTGATGTGAATAGTGGAAAATGTGTGAGCAGGAATAAGCAGGAACAGATATCAACAAAAACCAACTTACTAGCTGCCAGGGAAACAGCCCGGCAACTGAATCTGAGGGATATTGGGGGTTTAATTGTTATCGACTTCATTCACATGGATAAAAACAGAAATAAGAAAAAGATCTATGATGAATTAAAAAAAGAACTAAGTAGAGCCAAAGCTAAAGTAGCGCTATCCCGGATCTCCAAATTTGGTCTTTTAGAAATGACCCGAGAGAGAACGGGAGAAAATCTTACATATACGATTAGCGATGAATGTCCGGTTTGCCATGGTTCCGGAAGAATTCCTTCCAAGGCATCCCTAGTTACAAAAATTGAAAACTGGTTTAGAAGATTTAGCCCTGATCGTAAAACCGGCAGAGTCCTATTTCTCCATATTCATCCTGAGCTGGCTCATCATCTTAATGAAACTAATAAGCATTTCTTTCGTAAACTTCAATTAAAGAACCTGATAAGATTAAAAGTCAAAGAGGATATAACTTTAAATATTGATTCCTTTAGAGTTATTACGAAAAAAGGCAAAAAGGACATAACAGATCAATATTAGGCTTGACAATCGATTTGCCATTATTTAAATTATCCCCGCTTTTTTAACAAAGGAGTAGAAATAGAATGATTCAAAGAGAAACATATGCAGTTGCAGAAATAGCTGGTAAACAAATCATACTTGAACCTGGCAAACAGGTGAATGTACCGAAGCTAAAAGATTATGAAGAAGGTAACGATTACATTGCTGATAAAATTCTTTACCTGAGAAATGGTGACGATGTAGAAATCGGTGAGCCCTATCTCGAAGATAAAGAGATAAAAACAAAAATCCTCGAGCATACAAGAGGTAAAAAAATCACTGTCTTTAAGAAAAAAAGGCGGAAAAGATATAAAATTAAAAGAGGTCACCGTCAGCATTATACTGTCATCGAAGTCGAAGATTTTAGCTAATAAGCTGTTATAATTAAAACCAAAGAGGTTTCATATGGCTCATAAGAAAGCGGTTGGAGCAGTAAGTAATGGTCGCGACAGCAAATCAAAGAGACTCGGAGTCAAACGGTTTGGTGGCCAATATGTAAAAGCAGGCTCAATTATTGTACGTCAAAGAGGGACAAAAATTCATCCCGGAGTAAATGTAGGTCGCGGGAAAGATGATACTTTATTTGCTCTAAAAGATGGAGTTGTTCATTTTAGGAATCAATCTCGCGGGCGTAAGATAGCAACAGTTATAGAAGCGTAATATTACTTACTAATATTTAACAATTGTAAATTTTTTAAAAAGAACGGTCTAAAAAAGCCGTTCTTTTTTTGTTTTAAATCTTTCTCAATCCTGGTTTATCTTCCTGCTTTAAAATAAATCGATTAAACCTTTTTTAAAGGATGGATTTATGGACAAAAACTCAGATGGACACAAAGAATCAAAATCAGATTTCAATAAGGAGCGGGAAAGATTAAATAAACAAATTCTGAAGCTGGCAGGTAAAAATACTAAACGTTTTTTTAATCTGGATAAGGCTGTTTATAGAGAAGGTGCTCTGGTTGCTCGGACCAAAGAATTAGAAGAAACACTGGCCATTGCCCTTATTGGAGGTGGTTCAATCACTATCCCTCATATAAGAAAGGCAGTTGATTTTTGGTACGAACTAAAAGAATGATAATTCATATAAATTCTCTATAAATATACACAAATATCGGATAATTATTCATTGTTGGAAAAAATATAATTTTTTATTCTGCACCATTATATATCATAACGTTCTATAAAAAATACAAAATCCCGTCTAATAATATAGTTTGGAAATAATGAATAATTTAATTTTATCACCTTTAAAAAAACAAATTACACTAAAAAATAAAAAAATCCTTTGCATATTAATTAATATTGATTTAAAATTAGGTGCTTATTGAGACAGTAAACAAAAGTCAAATATAAAAATGCTTAGCCAATTAATTAACATATTACCCACAAATATTATTGTACTAGATGGTATTATTATCCTGCTAGTGAAACAGGGGTCATCTGGTTAAGTGTCATAAGAAAAATTTAACCGGAAGCCCCTTTCAGAGATGGAAGGGGCTTTTTAGTTATAAGGGTAAACAAAAAATGTATAGTTGTTCAAATAAAAATAAATATATGCCAGCTAATGCTGGTTTTGTGCAGGCATCTAAGCCTTCTAGCTATTATTTTAATAATTTTGATACAAAACATTGATACAAAATAGCAAGCCCCCTTTTTAATGGTAAAAGGGGGCTTCGATTTTAATAAGGAGGAATAGGAAAATGCGAAGCGATGTAATTAAAAAAGGTGTTGAAAGAGCTCCCAATCGATCTCTATTAAAAGTTAGAGACCTTGATGATAGAGATATGGAGAAACCATTTATTGCTGTTGCTAACTCATTCAATAAAATAGTACCAGGCCATTTGAATCTGGATAAAGCAGCCGACGTAGTTGAGAAGGCAATCTACGATGCAGGCGGAATTCCTTTTCAATTTAATACAATTGGAATCTGTGATGGAATTGCTATGGGTCATGGAGGTATGCGTTACAGTTTGATGAGTCGAGAGAACATAGCTGATAGTGTAGAAGCTATGGTTCGGGCCCATGCTTTTGACGGCCTTGTTTGTATTCCAAATTGTGATAAAATTGTACCTGGCATGTTAATGGCCGCTATGCGCTTAAACGTACCGACAATATTTATTTCCGGCGGGCCTATGAAAGCAGGAAAATCCAGCCAAGGCGAAACTCTTGACCTGATTTCAGTCTTCGAAGGTGTGGGAGCGTACAAAGAGGGTAAAATTTCAGAAGAAGAACTTAAAGATATAGAAAACCATGCCTGCCCGGGCTGGGGTTCGTGTTCCGGAATGTTCACAGCAAATTCTATGAACTGTCTATCCGAAGTTCTGGGTATGGCTTTGCCTGGAAATGGCACCATTCCAGCCGCATCGCCCAAAAGAAAAGAACTCTATGAGAAAGCTGGTAAACAAATCATGGAACTGGTCGAACAGGATTTAAAACCATTAGATATTGTGACCAAAGAATCCATGGATAATGCTATTACCCTGGATATGGCAATGGGCGGTTCCACCAATACTGTTTTGCATGCTCTGGCAGTAGCAAATGAGGCAAATATTGATTACAATCTGGATAGAATGGATGAAATTTCACATAAAACTAAAAATATCTGTAAAATTTCACCATCCAGTGATTTTCACATCGAAGACCTGGAGAATGCCGGTGGAATTAGCGCTATTCTAAAAGAATTAGATAAAGAAGACCTACTAAACACAGATTGCAAAACAGTTACAGGCGAAACTCTGGGTAGAAATATTTCAGATGCTGAAATCAAGGATCATGAGGTAATCCATGCTATTGAGGATCCTTATAGTGAAACTGGTGGCCTAGCTGTCCTCAAAGGCAACCTTGCACCGCATGGAAGTGTTGTAAAATATGCGGGAGTAGCAGATAAAATGATGGAGTTCACCGGAGAAGCAATCATCTATAATAGTCAGGAAGAAGCCTGCGATGGCATTCTTTCAGGCGAAGTAAAAGCCGGACACGTAGTTGTAATCCGTTATGAAGGCCCTACTGGTGGACCTGGAATGCAGGAGATGCTCTCCCCTACTTCCTATATTATGGGGCGGGGACTGGGCGAAAGCGTAGCCTTGATTACCGATGGTAGATTTTCCGGGGGAACCCGAGGCGCTTGTATTGGCCATATTGCTCCCGAAGCTGCTGATGGTGGACCCATTGGTTTGTTAGAAAATGGTGATAAAATTGAAATAGATATACCAGCTGGCAAACTTAACATGCTGGTTTCCAAAAAAGAATTAAAAGAACGGAGGAAGAACTGGCAGCCCAAGCCGCCCAAAGTAGATCATGGTGCGCTTGGAAGATATGCCAGGTATGTAGGTTCAGCAAGCAAAGGCGCAATTCTGGAGTAAATTTTTAAGCAATTATAAATAAGAATATAAAGGAATAAAATCATGAAAGGTTCTGAAATTATTGTTGATAGTTTAAAACAAGAAAAGGTCGATAAGATCTTTGGTTATCCTGGGGGCGCAGTTATACCCATTTTTGATACTCTTCATTCCAATAGAGATATTGAAGTGATGCTTACCCGGCATGAGCAGGGTGCCGTCCATGCAGCCGATGGCTATGCAAGAACTACCGGAAAACCAGGTGTCTGTATTGTAACTTCAGGTCCTGGTGCTACAAATACGATCACAGGTTTGGCAACTGCCAAACTGGATTCAATTCCAGTTATAGTAATCAGTGGCCAGGTCCCCACCAGTTATATTGGAACCGATGCTTTTCAAGAAACCGATTTTTTTGGTCTTTCCACATCTATTTGTAAGCACAATTATCTGGTTAAAGATATAAAAAATTTACCAAATATTATTAAGGAAGCATTTCATGTTGCTACATCCGGTCGTCCGGGACCGGTAACTATTGATGTTCCTAAAGATGTATCCCTGGCGGAGCTACCTAATTACAAATATCCTAAAAAAGTAGATATGGCAGGCTATCAG
Source organism: Fidelibacterota bacterium (assembly GCA_021735285.1). Classification (GTDB taxonomy): domain Bacteria; phylum Fidelibacterota; class UBA2242; order UBA2242; family JAFGTP01; genus JAIPHI01. Next base: position 8,763 of record JAIPHI010000024.1, read on the forward strand.
CCCGTCATAGAAGGTAACATGAAGCAGATAAAAAAACTGGCCGAAGCAATAAAAAAGTCCTCCAAACCTGTTCTTTACACAGGGGGTGGAATTGTTACTTCAGGTGCGGAGAAAGAAATCCGTAAATTAGTAGAAAAAGTTAATATCCCGACAACCACCACTCTGATGGGATTGGGTACTTTACCCTATGATCATCCGGAATTTCTAGGGATGCCCGGTATGCACGGCACAGTAGCAGCCAATTATGCTCTGACAGAATGTGATCTTCTGATCGCAATCGGCACCAGATTCGATGATAGGGTCACAGGTCCGCCTGACACTTTTGCCAAAAATGCTAAAGTAGCTCACGTTGATATCGATCCGGCTGAGATCGGAAAAATAATTGAAACTGATATTCCTGTTGTAGGTGATGCGGGCGACGTTCTCAAAAAATTAATAAACATTTTGGAACCCAAAGCCAAAAATGGCTGGAATAAAAAAACACAACAATGGAAATCACGGTATCCTCTCAAGTATGATCAAGCAAATAGTAAAGAAATATTACCCCAGTATATCATTGACACATTGAATGATCTTGTAGATGATGCAATCATGGTGACCGATGTTGGTCAACATCAAATGTGGGTTGCCCAATTTTTCCATTTTAAGAATTCCGGTCAATTATTGACTTCCGGCGGTTTAGGAACAATGGGATACGGATTGCCAGCTGCCATGGGCGCTGCTGCCAGTAAACCCGGTAAACCAGTCATCAATGTTAGCGGAGATGGCGGTTTTCAGATGAATATCCAGGAATTGACAACCTGTGCTTTGAATAATTTACCAGTGAAAAACATTCTGATCAATAATTCCTATCTGGGAATGGTAAGACAATGGCAGGAATTATTCTGGGATAAGCGCTACGCCAAAACCAGTTTAAGAAAGCCAGGCCAAAACCCGGAAGATAACACTCCTACTAATTATTGTCCCGATATGGTAAAACTGGCAGAAGCCAGCGGGGTCAAAGGATTACGAGCAAACAAGCCGGAGGATGTGGAAGAAGTTTTAAAAACAGGACTGGAATATGATGGCCCTGTAGTAATGGAATTTTTCGTCAGAGAAACCGAAAATGTATATCCAATGGTTCCTTCAGGCAAACCGATCAATGAAATAATTTTAGGAGATGAACAATGAAAGAAAAACACACAATTATTATAAAGGTTACCAATCATCCAGGTGTTCTGGCAAAAATCAGTGGGCTTCTGGCCCAAAGAGGCTATAACATTGAAAGTGCGATTGCAGCCCCTACTGAGAACCCCGATGTTTATAAAATTAGTGTAGTGGTAGAGGAAGATGATAGAGGTATTCAACAGATTACAAAACAACTCAATAAAGTGGTGGATACTATTAAGGTTACGGATATTTCTCATAAGAATAATTATGTTGTTAGAGAATATTTAATTATCAAAGTTAAAGTTAATAATGAAAACAGGTCTGATGTTTTTGAATTAATGCAAGTTTTTAGTGCCAAAGCATTAGATGTTGATTCTGATTATATTATGATGGAATTAGCAGGGACTCAAAGAAAAATAAGCAGAATCATTAAATTACTAAAGCCTTATGGTATTGAGGAATATGTCAGAAGCGGTGAATTTGCAATGAGTGAATAAGAATCAATAAAAGTTGTAATGAATTAAGTTGAAATAAAAATACAAATAGATAATAAAAATTAAGAGAAGGAGAACAAAATGGATATTAAAGTTTATTACGATAAAGATGCTGACAAGAGCGTTTTGCAAGATAAAAAAATTGCAGTAATAGGATATGGAAGCCAGGGGCATGCTCAAGCTCAAAATTTAAAAGAGAGCGGCTATGATGTAATCGTAGCGGAAGTCGAGGGCTCAGATAATTACAAATTGGCTAAAAAACACGGTTTTGAGCCTGTAACAGCTGCTGAAGCCAGTCAAAAGGCAGATATTATTCAGATTCTAGTTCCCGACGAAGTTCAAAAAGCAATTTACACCAATGAAATTTGGGATAATTTAACAGCGGGTAATGCTCTTGTTTTCTCCCACGGATTTAATATTCATTTCAATCAGATCGTGCCTCCCGAAGATGTAGATGTATATATGGTGGCTCCCAAAGGTCCTGGCCATCTAGTCCGCAGAGAATATGAAAAAGGTAAAGGCGTTCCTTCTCTTATAGCAGTATATCAGGACGCTTCCGGAAATGCCAAGGATCTGGCGCTGGCGCATGCTTCCGGAATAGGCGCAGGTAAAGCCGGAATTATTGAGACTAGCTTTGAAGAAGAAACTGAAACCGACCTTTTTGGCGAACAGGCAGTTCTCTGTGGTGGAGTAACAGAATTAATCAAGGCTGGTTTTGAGACTCTAGTTGAAGAAGGGGGTTACCAGCCCGAAATTGCTTACTTTGAATGTCTGCACGAACTTAAACTTATTGTGGACCTATTTTATGAAGGTGGAATTGGAAATATGTATTATTCTGTTAGTGATACTGCTGAGTATGGTGGTATGACCTGCGGACCAAAAGTTATCAATGATGAAACTAAAGAACGCATGAAAGATCTTCTGGAAGATATTCAGAAAGGTAAATTTGCTAAAGACTGGATCCTGGAAAACAAAGCCGGCAGACCAGAACTGGAAGCTCGCCGTGCAGAACACCGGGAATTAAAAATTGAAAAGGTTGGTAAGAAACTCAGGGATATGATGCCCTGGCTTAAAAAGGATGAATAAATATGGATAATGGCAATAAAAAAATACAGGTGTTTGATACAACTCTTCGAGATGGGACTCAAGCCGAGAAAATATCTTTCTCAGCAGATGACAAATTGCACATTGCCCAACGTCTCGATCAAATGGGTTTTGATTATATTGAGGGCGGCTGGCCGGGTTCCAATCCAAAGGATATGAAATTTTTTGAAAAAGCAAAGGATATGGATTTCAAAAATTCAAAGATCGTAGCCTTTGGTTCCACTCGCCATGCTAAAAACAATGTGGAAGATGATCCGAATATTCAAGCCCTATTAGATGCTGAAACGCCAGCTGTATCTCTATTTGGTAAAAGCTGGACTTTACATGTTGACAAAGCTCTGAAAGTTAGTAAATCCGAAAATTTGGAAATGATCAGCGACTCAATCCGCTACTTGAAAGAAAATAATAAAGAAGTGATCTACGATGCCGAACATTTCTTTGATGGCTATCTATCTGATCCGGACTATGCTTTAGAGACTTTACAAGTTGCTGAAGAAGCTGGAGCTGATATGATTGTTCTCTGTGATACAAATGGTGGAACTTTGCCTGCTACTTTAAGGGAAATTATTGATGAGGTAATGATCAGAATTCAGACACCAATAGGAATCCATGCTCACAATGATTCCGGTGTTGCAGTTGCCAATACAATCGACGCGGTTCAGGCAGGAGCGGTTCATATTCAGGGAACTATTAATGGATATGGTGAACGCTGTGGGAATGCCAATCTTTGTTCAATCATTCCTAATCTCCAACTGAAAGCCGGATATAAATGTCTGGACGATGATAAAATAAAGAAGATGACCTCTCTTTCACATTATGTGAGTGAGGTAGCAAATCTTATGCATCCTAATTCCATGCCATTCACGGGTAAAAGTGCATTTGCTCATAAAGGCGGAATTCATGTCAGCGCTGTCATGCGTGAAGAGTCCAGCTATGAACATATTAAACCGGAAGAAGTTGGCAATTCTCGACGAGTACTGGTTTCCGACCTATCCGGAAAAAGCAACATACGTTTTAAGGCCCAAGAATTGGGGATTGATCTCAGTAAACCCAAACATAAAAAGAATCTTAAGGAAATTGTTGACCAACTTAAAATCCTTGAACACGAAGGCTATCAATACGAGGCTGCGGAAGCTTCTCTGGAATTATTGATCAATAAAATAAATGGAGAATATAAGAGCCATTTTGAATTGATAGGTTTTCGCATCTTCATTGAAAAAGATCAATCGGGCGAGATTCGTTCCGAAGCCTCTATAAGGGTTATCGTCGATGGGGTTGAAGAACATACAGCTGCAGAGGGGAACGGTCCAGTCAATGCACTGGACAATGCTCTACGAAAAGCTCTAATAGAATTTTACCCCGAGGTTAGCAAACTCAAACTGGAAGATTACAAAGTTAGAGTTTTGAATGGTCAAGGTGGAACCGGTGCTCGCGTTAGAGTACTTATTGAGACCGGTACTGAGGAATCTGACCAAACCTGGGGAACTGTTGGAGCTTCTAGAAATATTATTCAGGCTAGTTGGCAGGCCCTCACTGAGAGCGTGTCATACTATTTAATGAAAAGTAGAGATTTAAATAAAACCCAAGAGTAAACCATGGAAAAATTAATAATATTTGATACAACTTTAAGGGATGGTGAGCAAAGTCCCGGCGCTTCATTAACAATCAGGGAAAAAGTGGCAGTTGCCAAACAACTGGAAAAGCTGGGTGTTGATGTTATTGAAGCCGGCTTTCCTATTGCCTCGGAAGGTGACTTTCAGGCTGTTAAGAAAGTGGCCCAAACTGTACAGGAACCAGCAGTCTGCGGTCTCGCTCGCGCCAATACCAAGGATATAGATCGCTGCTGGGAAGCAGTCAAATATGCTAACAATCCCAGGATTCATACTTTTATTGCCACTTCCAAAGTTCATCGTGAGGCAAAATTACGAAAAAATAAAGATGAAATTCTCAAAATCACAGAAGAAGCTGTAAAAAGGGCAAAAAGCTATACTGATAATGTTGAATTTTCACCGGAAGATGCAGCCCGTACTAATTTGGATTATATGTGCGATGTAGTCCAAGTTGCCATCGAGGCCGGTGCCTCAACAGTAAATATACCTGATACTGTAGGCTATTCTAATCCGGAGGAATTTGGTCAACGGATTAAATACATTTTAGATAATGTCCCGGGCGCCGAAGATATCATTATCAGTGTGCATTGTCACAATGATCTGGGCAATGCAGTGGCTAATTCACTCGCTGCAGTCAAAAATGGAGCTCGACAGGTGGAAGGCTGTATCAATGGCATCGGAGAACGAGCTGGAAATGCTTCATTGGAAGAGATAATAATGAATATTGAAACCCGGAAGGAATACTACAATTTAGAAACAAATATTACTACTGAAGAAATCTATAAAACCAGCCGCCTGGTTTCCACATTGACAGGCCTGCTTGTGCAACGGAATAAGGCCATCGTGGGTGAGAACGCCTTCGCTCATGAAGCCGGGATTCATCAGCATGGTGTATTGAGCGACAAAAACACTTATGAAATCATGACTCCTGAGAAAGTAGGCTGGAAAGGTCGTAATCTGGTGATTGGTAAACATTCAGGAAAACATGCTGTCACAGCTGTGCTGGAAGATGAAGGTTTTGAACTCAGCAAAGATGAGATAAAACAGATCACTAAAAAAGTTAAGGACCTGGCTGATAAGCAGAAGAAAGTGGAGCCTGAAGAAGTCGTGGCTATTGCTCGTGAAATCACCCACCAGTTAACAGAAGAAGAGAAATACATTGACCTGAGGGAAATGACAGTTACCTGTGGCTTGAATATGACACCTGTGGCTTCACTAAAATTAAGAGTTGATGGAGAAGAAGTTATGGGCTCCGGCTTTGGTGATGGACCGGTTGATGCTGTTAGCAATGCGATCTGGGATATTCTGGGACAATCTTTTCAGCTAGAGGATTTTCATCTAGACGCCATTACCGGCGGCACAAATGCATTGGCTAATGTTTCAATCAAACTTCTTGACGAAAATAACAATCTATTTTCAGCCAGAGCCGTGAATGAAGATGTAGTCAAGGCCAGTGCTTACGCCATTATCAAAGGCGTTAATAAAGCCTATAATTACAAGAAAAAGATACATCCGCAAGATACAAATACTGAAGTATAAAAAAAGTTGAAAGATACAGGATCCTGGCAATTAATCTTCGTGGGATCCTGTCTATTTACTTAGAATATAGATTAACTGATTTGAATTATTCAAATAATAATTAACTATTAAACCCGAGATAAAAAATTGGGTTCAACAATAACAGAAAAAATACTGGCCAAACATGCCGGCCGGGACAAGGTTAATCCAGGCGACTTAATTACTGCCGAAATTGATACTATCATGTGCCACGATGTAACTACCACCCCGGCTATAGATAGGCTGGAAACAAATAATATTAATAAGGTTAAAGACCCGGGCAAAGTAGTTATCATGCCCGATCATTTTATTCCTAATAAGGATATAAAATCAGCAGAGATGGTAGCCCGGATTCGACGCTGGGCTAAGGAGCAGGGAATTGAAAAATTTTACGATCTCGGGAATCACGGAGTATGCCACGCCTTATTGCCTGAGCAAGGTCATGTGACTCCCGGCTCAACCATTGTATGTGGTGACAGCCATACTTCTACCCATGGCGCTCTAGGTGCCTTTTCGACCGGAATTGGCAGTACTGACCTGGCAGCAGCTCTGGCTACCGGAGAGCTGTGGTTTAAGGTTCCGGAGACAATTCTCTTTGATATCAATGGCAAAATGCCTAAAGGTGTGTATTCCAAAGATATTATTCTGGAGATCATCAGACAAATCGGTGTTGATGGGGCCCTTTACAAAGCAATGGAATTTCAAGGTGAAGTAATTGATGCACTGTCAGTGGAAGCCCGCATGACAATCTGTAATATGGCCATTGAAGCCGGAGGAAAATCAGGAATAATTAACCCCGATCAAAAAACTATAGATTATGTTGAAGCAAGAACGGATCAGGATTATGAAATATTCAAAAGCAATCCTGATTGTGAATATTCTGAGGTGATCAAGATTGATGTATCTAAACTGGAGCCAATTGTAGCCGTTCCTAGTTTACCAAGTAATGGTAAGCCTGCCAGCGAATTGAAAAATATCGAGATCGATCAGGCCTATTTGGGAAGCTGTACAAACGGTAGAATTGAAGACTTACGAATAGCTGCTGAAATTTTAAAAGGAGAAACAGTCGCGGATGGAGCCCGCATGATTGTAGTTCCGGCCACTACAGAAATCTGGAAGACGGCTAATAAAGAAGGTCTTTTGGATATATTCATGGATGCGGGTGCTACAGTATCCACTCCCACTTGTGGAGCCTGCCTGGGCGGGCATATGGGTATTCTGGCAGCCGGAGAAAAATGTATCAGCTCCACAAATCGTAATTTTGTCGGCCGCATGGGCAGCCCTGATTCTGAGGTCTATTTAAGTAGTCCGGCAACGGTAGCTGCTTCAGCAATAACAGGTAAAATCACTGATCCTCGAGAGTACCTTGACTAAAAATTATTAAAAAAAACAAATATACGGAGAGAATATGCAAGGAAAAGCAATAGTTTATAAACGCGATCATATTAACACTGACGAAATTATTCCGGCTCGCTATTTAAATACTGACAAAGAAAAAGAATTGGCTGAACATGCAATGGAAGACCTGGACAAAAATTTCCTGGATAAAATTGAACCTGGTGATTGGGTAATAGCAGGCAAAGATTTTGGCTGTGGTAGTTCTCGTGAACATGCAGTTTGGGCTCTACGAGGCGCAGGAGTTCAAGGTGTAATTGCAGACTCTTTTGCCCGAATCTTTTATCGTAATTGCCTTGATAATGGTTTTCTGGCTCTTGAGATTGAAGCAGCCACCAATAACATTAATAATGGAGACGAACTCAAAATAGATATTGATAATGGAAAAATAATAGATTTATCTCAGGATAAAAAAATGGAATTCAAGCCCTTACCGGATTTTGCGCAAAAAATGTTGGATTTGGGAGGCTTGATGAACTATATTAAGAATGAATATAATTTTGATTAAGGAGAAAATGAAATGCCAAATAATTACAAAATAGCTGTCATACCTGGCGATGGAACAGGTCCGGAAGTAGTAGCCGAAGGAATAAAAGTCCTCGATGCAGTTCAAAAAGAAGTAGATTTCACACTTGATTATGAGGAATATGATTTCGGAGGAGAAAGATATTTGGATACTGGCGAGGTTCTACCGGATTCTGCTCTCGACGAACTAAAGCAATTCGATGCAGTTTATCTGGGTGCTGTGGGTCATCCCGAGGTTAAGCCTGGAATTTTAGAAAAAGGTTTGCTTTTAAAATTGAGATTCGCACTTGATCTCTATATTAATCTGAGGCCTGTAAAATTATACCCTAATGTTTATACCCCAATCAAAGGCAAAGATGCCGAGGATATCGATTTTGTAGTAGTCAGGGAAAATACTGAAGGTTTATACTCCGGATCCGGTGGTTTTCTCAAAAAAGGTACTCCTGATGAAGTTGCTGTTCAGGAATCATTGAACACCAGAAAAGGTGTAGAACGCACCCTTAGATACGCCTTTAATTACACTTTAGCAAGAGACAGGAAAAAGATGTTGACACTATGCGGTAAAACAAATGTGCTAACTTATGCTTTTGACCTCTGGGAAAGAGCCTTTCATGAAATCGGTGCAGAGGATTATCCGGAAATAAATAGAGACTATGCCCATGTAGATGCCACCTGTATGTGGATGGTGAAGAATCCGGAGTATTTTGATGTGATTGTTACTGATAATATGTTTGGTGATATCATCACTGATCTGGGTGCTATGGTACAAGGTGGTATGGGAATCGCTGCCGGAGGAAATATTAATCCCGAAGGCGTTTCTATGTTTGAACCAATCGGCGGGTCAGCACCAAAATATACAGGCCAAAATAAAATCAATCCTCTGGCTGCAATTAGCGCTGCTCAAATGATGGTCAAATCTCTGGGCGAATCAGAAGCCGCTGATAAAATCGAACAGGGCGTGATTCACGCTTGTAAGCAAATGGATAGTATGTCAGCAGGAAAAATGGGTTACACTACCGAAGAAGTCGGTGATCTGGTCGCTAACAATATATAAATATCATTAGTTACTTGTTTCCAAAATTAGTGATTTATAGAATTTTTTCTCATCAGGTATAACCTGTTATATATGGGAAATTTCAATTACCTCTCTGGTTATAGAATAACATTTTATAAGTAGAGAGGTTTTCTATTTCTATGAAAGTTTAGTATATTAGCTTACGAATTTAAAATTGATCAAATAACTTGTATAGCGATTTGCAAAAATTTTGTCTGATGTAGCATAACTATCCTTAGTTGTGGATTTTCCTGAAGCCTTCAATAGGCTGAAGGAAAAATAGATTTAAATAGTATTTATGATAAATTATATTTACAATTTTATAAGACAACTTATTTGAAAATTGCTATAAGCATATTAATTTGGATTAAAAGAAGGGAGTTTTATGATGTATATAGATTATCCCAAAGCCTTGTTTATAATTTTGATAGCAATTTTTCTCTGCTCCATAGTTCAAGCCGCACAATTTAAAATACTCTTATTTACAGAAACTGAAGGATATCACCATCAATCGATTGCAGAGGGTGTCCAAGCCCTACGCAAACTTTCTAAAAAGCATAATTTTGCAATGCACTGGACTGAAATTTCATCTATATTTACAGATTCTTCTCTACACGATTATGATGCTGTTGTCTTTTTAAATACCGATGGTAATGTTCTGAGTAGTGAAGAACAAAAAGGATTGAAAAAATATTATCAAAATGGTAATGGATTTGTGGGAATTCACGGTGCAGCTGCTACTGAATTAGAATGGGCTTGGTTTGGGAAAATGATCGGGCGGAAATTTATCATTCATCCGGAAATTCAAACCGCAGAATTAAATGTAACTGATCAAGATTTTCCTGCTACCTATCATTTGCCGGAAAAAATGATCTGGACCGACGAATGGTACGAATTTGGATCTGAATTATCAGACAATCTAAATTATTTAATTACTGTTGATGAGACATCATACAATGCCAAAGCAAAGTGGGAAGATACAAAGGGAGATGGGATGGGTGATTTTCATCCTGTTGCCTGGTATCAAAAATTTGATGGTGGCCGCTCTTTCTACACAGCTTTGGGACATATTGGCGAAGCTTTCAAAGACCCGGATTTTTTAAAGCATATTTATGGGGGAATTTATTGGGCAGCTTTAGGTATTGAAAAATAATATTTTGTTGTAGGAAATTAATTATTCTTTTTTACTTCGTTGCGTTAGATTAATAAAAAGGATTAATATGCTTTGTTTAAAATCGCTAAGTTTTTTTACTCTACTCCTCTTTTCACTGGGAACTTTTTGCTACGCCAGAGCTAAAGCCCCTGATGCCAGTCTAGTAATTATAAACGCCAATATCTGGACAGGAAATCCGGATCAGCCACGAGCAGAGGCTATTAGTATTAAAAATGATAAAATACTGGTAGTGGGCGAGAATACTACTATTAAACAGCATATCACTGAAGAAACAAAAGTTATCGATGCTGAGGGCAAATTTGTATGTCCCGGATTTACTGATTCCCATGTCCATTTTTTAGAAGGTGGAATGCGGCTGGCTTCAGTTGAATTGAGAGATGCACAAACACCAGAAGAATTTACTCAGACAATAAAAAACTACGCTGACACACTCCAGCCCGGTACCTGGATTCTGGGCGGTGACTGGGATCATACTAACTGGGGTGGCGAGTTGCCCAAACGCTCCTGGATCGATAGTGTCACTCCCGATAATCCGGTTTGGGTTAGCCGGTTGGACGGCCATATGGCTCTGGCCAATTCCAAAGCCCTGCAGCTGGCTGGTATAGATGCAAATGCCAGAGATACAGCCGGTGGAACTTTTATCAGAAAAGCCGATGGCTCATTAACCGGCATCCTGAAAGACAATGCTATGGCCAAAGTGGAATCCATTATTCCGGAACCCAATGACGAATTAAAAATGCGGGCTCTGAAAGCTGCCATGGAGCATGTACTCAGCAGGGGTATAACCTCAGTTCATCATATGGGTAGCTGGGATGATCTCCGAATCTTTGAAAAAGCAAAAAAAGATAGCTTACTCAAAGTCCGCATCTATGCTGCTGTTCCAATTCGTACCGCAGCCAAACTGGCTCAAAAAAAAGAAGAGCAGGGCTGGGGTGATGAATGGTTAAAAACCGGTGGCTTAAAAGGATTTGTCGATGGCTCGCTGGGTTCTCACACTGCCGCAATGTTCGAACCCTATACTGATGCACCTGATGATTATGGTCTGGTCGTAACTAAAAAGGAAAAGATGTATGAATTGGTCAAAAAAGGTGAGAGCATAGGTGCTCAGATCATAGTCCATGCCATCGGTGATCGCGCTAATAATATCATTCTGGATATTTATGAAAAAGTAGCCAAAGAAAATGGCTCCCGAGATAGAAGATTTCGGGTTGAACACGCCCAGCATTTAATCCCGGAAGACATATCCCGCTTTGCAGAACTGGATGTAATTCCCAGTATGCAGCCCTACCATTGCATTGATGATGGTCGCTGGGCCGAGCCGTTGATTGGCAAAGAACGGATGCAAACCATCCATGCATACCGATCTTTACTTGAAAATAATGC
>JAIPHI010000025.1 GCA_021735285.1 Fidelibacterota bacterium
TATGTTGTCTTATAAAATGATAGACATAATTTATTACAAATACTAGTTAAATCTATTTTTCCCTTCAGCCTATTGAAGGCTTCAGGAAAACCCACAACTAAGGATAGTTATGCTACATCAGACAAAACTTTTGCAAATCGCTATAAACCAGGAAATATATATGGAATAAATAATTCTACTGCAATTTTGGTATCCTGAGGATAATTTGACCAGAACTAATATTAACATTTCTTCCTTGTTGATTATCCAAATTTCATTATTTTATCAAAAATCTGATTTCATAATTAAGTTCCTTGCAATATACATGCAAATGTTTCATTACCGGATTTAAGACTTACTTAGTTCATTATAATTATTAAAAACGAAAGCAAGAAACAATGCCTAATCAAAACAAATTAGAATCAAGATCATTGTGTACTAGTATTTTCTCGTTTACAATTATACTTACCATAATATTTTCAGGCCTTGTATATGCAGAGCAGACAGAAATTGAGCTGGAGCAGGGTTTTAAAAAACCTCCTAAGGCTGCCCAACCAAGAACCTGGTGGCACTGGACTGGTGGTAATGTTACTCTGAAGGGTATAACCAAAGACCTTGAATGGATGAAACACGTTGGAATTGCTGGTTTTCAGCTGGCAGATGTCAATTTTGGTACAGGGCAAACAATTGAAGATAAAATCATGTTTGGCTCTTCGGAGTGGTTGAAAACAGTAAAACATGCTGCTGAAGAGGCGGCAAGGCTAGATCTGGAAATGGCTATTTTTAGTTCACCTGGCTGGAGCCTGGCAGGCGGCCCCTGGGTTAAGCCCAGGCAAGCCATGAAAAAATTAGTTTGGAGTGAACATAAAATTGAAGGTCCTCAATTCTTTTCAGACCAACTGCCTCATCCTCCTACTGTCAACGGTCCAATTAGGAATATGACCCATGACGGTAATGACACTCCCTACTATAAAGATCAGGCTGTGATTGCCTATCCGACTCCTTTTGCTGAACTACAGCAAAAGGAAATGAAACCGAGCATCACAGTTAATGGGCAGGTAATATCAGGAAAGGAACTTATAGATAAAGACTTGAATAGCTCCCTCACACTTCCAGTAAATAGTGATAGCAATCAAATTATTATTGATTTCAGCTATTCTAAACCAGTTGCCATACGAGCAATTACGATCGCCTCTCGAGCCGGTATTCCTTTTGGAAAAATATTGGTGAGTAATGATAAGAAGCACTTTAAAACTGTCCAAACTCTTCCCGGTCCCCAATTATATAGAGAGGGAAAAGTCCGAACTTTTTCATTTCCTGTAGAAAAAGCCAGGCATTTTCGATTGGAAATTACAAGAAAACCCTACACTCCAGCCCAGGTCATTCATCAACCACATCCTAAGGCTCTCGAAGATTCAATCACTCTATCAGAAGCAAGGCTGCATCAAGGAGCACGGATTCATCGCTGGGAAGCAAAAGCCGGTTTTAGTTTTTTATTTGATTATTCCTCAGTAGCAACTCCTCAATTTTCATCAACTGCCTGTATTGATCCTGATAGGATAATCGATATTACAGACAAAATGGATCCACAGGGAAATCTTGATTGGCAAGTTCCGGAAGGTGATTGGACCATTCTGCGCCTTGGATATTCTTTAACAGGAGCTAAGAATAAACCTCCGGTACCTACTGGCCTGGGTTATGAAGTAGATAAACTAAGTGCAAAACATGTTAAAAATTATTTGGAAGGCTATCTGGATCCAATTAAGGATAAATTAGGTTCATTATATGGGGAACGGCTCCAGTATCTACTATTAGATAGCTGGGAAGCAGGTATGCAGAACTGGACGGATAATATGCCGCAAGAATTTAAGCAGCGCCGAGTCTATGATCTGGTAGATTTTTTACCTGTTTTAACTGGCAGGGTTGTTAAGAATGCGGAGGTTAGTGATCGCTTTCTTTGGGATTTTCGTCGAACTCTGGCAGATATGTTTGCCCAGAATTTTTATGGCACTGTAACTGAATATCTGCACAAAAATGGGCTTAAAACTTATAGTGAAGCTTCGGGTGTTTCATTGGAAATACTTGAAGATGCATTATTATGTAAAAAACAGGTTGATATTCCCATGGGTGAATTCTGGGTTAGGGATCTACATCCTTCATCTATGTATAGAGTAGATGTCCGGGGAGCAGCATCAGCAGCCCACATTTATGGTAAAAAATATGTAGCTGCAGAGTCTTTTACTGGTGGCGGATACGAAGCGCCTGCAACTTTACAAAAGATTAGTGATTTCTGGTTTACACAAGGAGTAAACAGGATTGTATTTCATACTTCCACACATCAACCTCTGGATATAAAACCCGGAAATGCTATGGTGGGAACCCATATCCATCGTAACATAACATGGGCAGATCAGGCGCAACCGTTTATGACCTATCTTGCCAGGAATTCATTTATGTTACAGCAAGGAAAATTTGTAGCAGATATTGCCTATCTATTAGACGAAGGAGCGCCTTCTACAATGCCTTTTTGGGGTAATGGTTTAAAGCCTGAGCGTTCGGCAGGCTATGATTATGATTATATTAATACAGATGTGCTTTTAAACAGGATGGCGGTAGATGAAAATGATAAACTTGTACTCCCGGATGGAATGAGTTACGAACTTCTTGTTTTACCAGGAACGTCTAAGATGTCCTTAGATGTCCTTCAAAAAATTCGCGAACTGGTAAAAGCTGGAGCTACAGTCATAGGCCCTAAACCAGAATCCTCGCCCGGACTCAAAAATTATCCCGAATCTGATAGAAAAATGCAAAGGATTACTACAGAAATATGGGGAGATTTAGACGGAACCAATAGAACAATTCGCTATGTTGGTAATGGCATGGTCGTATGGGGAGAATCTTTAGTTGAAATTCTGCAAAGGCTAGGAGTTGAAAAGGATGTGAAATATAGTGAGGGCTTAAAAACAGACATCTCCTGGATCCACAGAAAAATGAATAATACCGATTTTTACTTTATATCAAATCAGTCGGATGTTGCTCAAAATTTGGATTTTAGTTTCAGGATCCAGGGCAAAGAGGCCGAACTTTGGCATGCAGATAAAGGTCATATCAAAAATGCCAGTTATCAGATCACGAATAATCGCACTGTAGTCCCCATTTATCTTGAGCCTGATGAATCGGTTTATGTGGTATTTCGAAATAAAGCAGAAAAAATTTCCAGAAAAATAGATGAACCTGAAAAGTCAAAAATACTAGATATAAAAAGCCCCTGGCAAGTACATTTCCCGGAAGGTTGGGGAGCACCTAAAAAAATCAAACTCCCAGCCCTTATTTCATGGACTGAGCATCAAAATTCAGGAGTCAAATATTTCTCAGGCACTGCCGAATATACAAATTCATTCAATATTCAAAAAAAATATACGCAAGAAAATAGTTCTCTATGGCTTGATCTAGGACAGGTTAGAGATATTGCTGAAGTCTTTTTAAACGGAATAAAAATATCAACACTCTGGAAACAACCCTTTCAAACTGATATTAGTAACTTTGTAAAACCTGGCCAAAACCGGCTTCTGATCAAAGTTACTAATCAATGGAATAATCGCCTGGCCGGTGATCAATTATTACCTGAGAAAAAGAGAGTACTGGAGGGGTTCACTCCTAAATTTATGGGAGAATGGAAAGCAAAAGAATCAGGTCTTCTCGGGCCCGTAAAGATAATATCTATAAACGATAATAAAATAGGGAAATAATTATGAATAGAAGATCAAAAATCACACTCCTATTAATCGGATTAATAGGCCTCGGATCGGTCTCAATAACATTTGCTCAAGCACCGGATACAGTTGCCGGGATACCTGTCAATTATGATGAATCAAAAGTAGAAGATTATGAGCTGCCCCCTATTTTGCAATTAGAAAATGGTGAAAAAGTCACTGATCAAGAGAGATGGAGTAACCAAAGACGGTCTGAAATATTAGAATATTTTCGTAAATACCAATACGGTCGAATCCCAGTAGAAAATGCAGATATTCAATTTGATGTCTTTGATAAAGGTAGTTCAGCCTTTAAGGGAGAGGCTACCCGAAAACAAGTTAATATATCCTTTATGAAAAATACAACCGGCCCTAACATGGATGTGCTAATCTATCTACCCTCAAAAGCAAGCAAACCTGTTCCCATATTGTTAATGATAAATTTCACCGCCAATTCAAGTATGGTCAATGACCCTGGAGTAAAAAGAGGAATGATCTGGAATCGAGAACATCAAAAAGTGCCTGCTCCCGAAAAATCAATATTTGGGAGCTTTGATGTAATGCAATTTCTCAAACAAGGAATTGGTATTGCTATGGTTTATTACGGTGATATTGAACCGGATTTTGATGGTGGAATACAGTATGGAGTTCGCAGTCTTTTTATGGAACCTGACCAAGAGAAGCCGGCTCCGGATGAATGGGGAGCCATCTCTGCCTGGACTTTTGGATTGAGTCGTATAATGGATTACCTGGAGACCGATAAAGATGTGGATGGGGACCAAGTTGCTTTATTTGGAGTTTCCAGATTGGGTAAAACTGTTTTATGGGCCGGAGCACGCGATCCCCGTTTTGCAATGGTGATAGCAAGTTGCTCCGGAGAAGGAGGAGCAGCTCTCAGCCGCCGTAATTTCGGAGAAACAATAGCCCATTTGACCGCTCCTTCAAGATATGATTACCAATTTTGCGCAAATTATCAAAAATTTGCAAAAAATCCTGACAACCTTCCCATGGATTCACATATGTTGTTAGCTTTGATGGCGCCCCGTCCCCTATTACTACAAACTGGCAGTAAAGATTTGTGGTCAGATCCCAAAGGAGAATTTCTTGCAGCTATTGCGGCAGAACCTGCATATCACCTTTTTGGAAAAAAGGGTCTTAAAACAAATCAGATGCCAGCACCCGGAGAGAAAATTTACAATACAATTGGCTATTTTATGCATGAAGGCGGTCACGGGACAAAACCCTCAGATTATCCCCTGATTATTGACTTTATACAGCAACATTTTGATCTGGAATAGGATAGCTATTCTATAATTATCTCTAATAACTGTTAAATATTTTATTTTATACGGCTCTCTAAGATTTATTATGATTATGGTTAATGGATATATATTCAAGATTGTAATTATTTAATATAAAATCACTTTTGCTCTATCAGATTTCAAATTGCAATAACTTATTAAAAAATACTTCCGGCATCATAATTAAATGCGGCTTGAAAATTTAGGAGTAAAACGGTTAAAAAATATTTTCTTTCCCCTTTTTTCCCTCAGCCCATTGAGGGGCTTCGGATAAAAATCACAACTAAGGATAGTTGTGCTACAAATGAACTACCCCAAGGCTGAGCCTAGAGGAATTATTAGAATAAAAAAGAATCTGTGATACTCTTTTAATTAATGAATATTTTTTAATAAATATATTTCGGAGCGCTTATCTTATATCCCGGCCATTCATGTATGTCTTGCTTATTTTATTATCTATTCCAGAAGATGCTATCCATTTTTTATTATATTTTTTAAGCTGGGCAATCATAAAGTATCTTAGAGAGCCACATTTTTATCAATAAATCACCGAAATATATAATTTTAATATTCATTCTATTTTATAAAACATTGATTTATAAATATATTTAACAAAATAACAACACTACTATAAACATTTAAATCTGTCATTATTTTATATTGCTTAGTGTGGCTCCCATACATATCGGGATAATTCTAAAAATATATTGATAATTATAAGGGATTTAAATAAAATATATATTCGTTAACACTAGTGTTTTTCGGATACTGGATTAATAAATAATCGAGGAATAGCGATGGCATCCAAAAAAAGAATAACAATTAAAGAAATTGCTAAAAAAGCCAATGTCTCAATCGGTACAGTAGATCGTGTTATCCATAATAGAGGTAAAGTTTCCGAGGAAAAAGAAAAATTAATCCGTAAAATAATGAAGGAAGAAAATTATAAACCTAATATATTTGCTCGCAATCTAAAATTATCCAAAACTTTTGTATTTGGTGCTCTTCTACCTAAACTTTCCCAGGATAGCTATTACTGGGAATTGCCGGAAAAAGGTATTAAGAAAGCGGCTGAAGAATTAGCTAATAGAAATGTAAAAATTAAATTTTATCACTTTGATAAATCTTCTATTGAGGATTTTAGAAGAGTTTGTAATGAAGTTCAATGTTCTGAGCTGGATGGTATTTTAATGGCTCCTGTTCTTTTTAAAGAAACTAAAAATTTTCTCGACTCAATTGATAATGATATCCCCTATGTTTTCTTTGATTCTACTTTACCTGAAGCAAACAACCTTACTTATATCGGCCAAAATTCCTACGATAGTGGATTTACAGCAGGTCGCTTAATGAGATTATTGTTACGGGATAAAGAATCAGATATAGCAATCATTAAAATCCTTCCGGAAGATTATCATATTGAAGAGAGAACAAATGGTTTTATCAGTTATTTGCAACCTTTTGGCAACTTTAATTTTAACGTCTATGGTGTAAATGAAGGCGAAATAGTTGGAAAATATGCCAAAGTCATGGAGCAAGTTTTAAAGGAAAATGATAATTTAAATGGAATTTTTGTACCCAATGCAAATACCCATTATATTGCCGAATACATTAAAAATAATACTAACAAAAAGGATATAAGAATAATTGGCTACGATCTATTACCAGAGAATAAAAAATATCTTAAGGCAAGAGTAATCGATTTTATAATCGACCAATCGCCTAAAGAGCAAGGTCTGCAAGGAGTAATGTCTTTATATAAATATCTTGTTTTAAAAGAAGATCCCCCCAAAGAGATCATCATGCCCATCAATATTGCCACCAAAGAGAATATGGAATACTATTGATCCAACATTAAATGGCACTGCAATAAATCATAATATTCACATAATCAAGGAGAAAAAATGCAAATTACTGAAAAGGTGTTCGGTGAAACTCCCGAAGGAGAAACAATTTTTGAATACATTCTAGAGAATGGCCAATTAAAACTCAAAATCATCAATTATGGTGCTATCCTTGTGGAATTACATACCCCTGATAGAAATGGTAAATTAGAAGATATCATACTTGGTTTTGACTCTCTGGATGGTTATATCAATGATGATACTTATCAAGGAGCAACGATTGGCCGCTTTGCTAATCGAATTAAAGATGGTTGTTTCAAAATTGATGATAAAGAATATAAACTGGCTCAAAATGATGGCGAGAATCATCTGCATGGTGGGATAAAAGCCTTTAACAAAGTCATATGGAAAGCTGAGAAAATTGAAAAAGAAGATTCTATCGGATTAGAACTCTCATATTTTAGCAAGGACGGGGAAGAAAATTATCCGGGCAATCTGAAATCCACAGTAATTTATTTAATTCAAGATAACACCCTGAATATATATTTTAAAGCTTTTACAGACAAGACAACTCCCGTTAATATGAGCCACCATAGTTATTTTAATTTAAACAGTGCTAAAAATGGTAATATTCTGGATCATAAAATAAAAATCAATGCGAACCAATATCTTCCGGTAAATAAAAATCTTATTCCTACCGGGGCCATCAAATCCGTACAAGACACTGCAATGGATTTTACAGAATTGACAAGAATTAGAAAACAAATAAAGAATATGTCAGGAGGATATGACCACAATTGGGTTCTTAATAAAAATAATTGTGAGCTCAGGCTAGCAGCTGAGGTTGTTGCTACTAAAAGTGGCCGCAAGATGGAATTATCTACTACTAAACCAGGGCTCCAATTTTATTCCGGGAATTTTTTAGATGGCACAATGACAGGTAAATATAATATTCAATACAATAAACATCAGGGGCTCTGTCTGGAACCTCAATTTTTCCCGGATTCGCCAAATCATCCTGAATTTCCATTTTCTTTTCTTAGACCCAATGAAATTTATGAGCACAGCATTAGATATAGATTTTCAACTATCTAGGTCTTGGATGCTAACTCTTAAATTGCGGCGTCCTTGTTTTATGTTCTGCTAATTACTGAGCGTTTTTAGTTTTAGGTATTGCTTGCATTCTATTGTTACAACTAATATTTCAAACTCAGCAGGAAACTATAATAAACAGTATCTTAAAAAATATTAAAACCTCTATAAGATACTTTTTAATACGAGGTTCTATTGTTACTTTTGTATCAAGATAAAAGTAAAACGAATAGACAAAAACGGAAGATGCTTACAACAAATTTAATTGATTTTTGGAAATATATGATTTTAGATTTGCGGTCTGGTTTTTCTGTATATTATTTCGGGCATTGAGCCCTCAATAATATAACACAACCACAGTTGGTTATGCTACACACTTGCTCAATAATATTACCAGACAAAAAATAATATCTATTTGAACCTGCCTCTTTTTAAATTTATGATCGTTTCTTAACTTTTAATGAAATGTATAAATAGAGAGGTGAATATGGGGCAAGTTGAAATATATGAGGGTGATATTACCCGGCTAAAAGTAGATGCAATCGTAAATGCGGCTAATAGTTCACTTAAGGGAGGAGGTGGAGTAGATGGAGCCATCCATCGCGCTGCCGGTCCTAGTTTATTAAAAAAATGCCAGGAGATTCGGGATACTAAATTCCCGAAGGGTCTTCCCACTGGCGAAGCTGTGATAACAAAAGGATATAACTTACCAGCGAGATATGTGATTCACACAGTTGGTCCAGTCTGGCATGGCGGTGATAAGAATGAAGATCAATTACTGGCTGATTGCTATCGTAATAGTTTGAAAATAGCCCAAGATAAGAAATTCGCCAGTATAGCATTCCCGGCCATTAGCACCGGAGTCTATCACTTTCCACATGAAAGAGCATGTAAAATTGCTTATCAAACTGTGCAAGATTACATTTTTAATAATAATACTATAAACAAAATCATTTTTGCCGTTATTGGCAAAAATGTCAATATTTACCAAAAATATTTTAGTGCCTATTTTAATAATTCGGAGGAATAATGAGAGGGTATGTCCAAGTTTACACAGGCGACGGGAAAGGTAAAACCACGGCCGCTTTAGGCCTTGCTATCAGGGCTGCCGGAGCGGGTATGCAAGTTTTTTTTGCTCAGTTTGTAAAGGGCCAGGACTATAGTGAAATTAGATTACTTCGCAATAAAATTCCAGAGATTGAATTCCAACAATATGGTCGGGAATGCTTTATTAAAAAAGAACCAGAAAAAGAGGATATTCAAATAGCCAGGAAAGGATTAAATGCGGTTAAAAACAAAATAATTTCCAATCAATATGATTTGATAGTCCTTGATGAATTAAATATAGCCTTCTATTACGATCTTATCTCAATTGAGGAGGGTTTGGAACTTGTTAAACAAAAACCCAACAAACTAGAATTAGTTATAACCGGACGAAAAGCACCAAATAAAATCATCGAAGCAGCGGATCTTGTGACAGAAATGAAAGAGATAAAACACTATTTTCGTAAAAATGTTAAAGCCCGCAAAGGTATTGAATATTGATTGCTATTAAAATTATTGAACTTGTCATTCTGTCGATCTTTTTTATAATTCTGATTATATTGTATTTATAGCCTTTATACCTCCAATATAATACATCTCTCAAGATAATTTTGACAATATATCATTTTTAGCATTAATAGTATTCAAATCCTTTACCCCCTAAGAATTAGGAGTTACATTACATCTATAATCTTCATAAAAACTATTTTATCACTCATAAACATCTATTTTTTACAAGCAGAACTTTATTCCGGTTTATCTGACAAATTGCCGTATGTTTTGTATTTAACTTTTATATAGATAGATGCCAATTTTTTTATATATATTTCTGGCAAGCTATTGATTTACCCGATTTTGTTGTCTATCATATTATATAGAAAGAAAGATACAGTGAAAAATTTTTTCTTAAATTTCCTGACCTCCACATACTCTGGTACTAATTTTGCACAGTATTAAGTGACTATTTTAAATAATAACCCCCTCCCCCATACATAGATGACAGCCCCTATTTCATAAGAGATAGGGGCTTCTACTTTTTTACATATCAATTTTACTCTTGATAAATGCTTGTGCTTTTTCTACAGCTTCGGCAGCATTTTTGGCATAATTCGCATTAATCGAAGCTGCAAAGTCCTGAGTAACCGGCGCACCACCAATCATAATATAAGCATCAAGATCTTCATCTAATAATTGCTTAACAATCATCTTCATATTCTTCATTGTTGTTGTCAGTAAGGCTGACAGGCCGATTATATCGGGTTCAATTTCATAAGCTTTATCTATAAATTCATCAGCAGAAACATTGGTGCCCAAATCAATCACTTCAAAACCCGCTCCCTTGAACATGATACTTACTATATTTTTACCAATATCATGCATATCGTCTTTGACAGTGCCAATCAGAACCTTGCCTTTTTTCTTTACTCCCGATTGGGCAAGAAGAGGTTCTAATCTTTCCAGCCCCTTCTGCATGGTTCTGGCTGAAAGCATAACTTCCGGTATAAAGATTTCCCCCTCTTTAAATTTTTTGCCAATTATGCTCATTCCACCTATCATTCCATTATTCAGTATTTTTTCCGGTGAAAGTCCTTCCTCCA
Organism: Fidelibacterota bacterium; assembly: GCA_021735285.1. Classification (GTDB taxonomy): domain Bacteria; phylum Fidelibacterota; class UBA2242; order UBA2242; family JAFGTP01; genus JAIPHI01. The sequence goes on from JAIPHI010000025.1 coordinate 10,608, forward strand.
GGGCTCTTTCAACTAGGTCTAAAATTTCATCTTCTTTCATATTTTGTATCGCTTCGGATATTTCATCTAACATACAAGCTCCAAAAACTATTATCAACATCAGAAATTAGTATTAATATAATTTTTTTCCAAAAAATAAGAGCTATTAAATTTGATATTACAATAATTTGTCTTATATTTAAGTGTTACGAATTTAAATATTGTGTCACTGGGTTAAAATATGGCAAAAGATACAAAAAGATTTGGTGTATCATTACCTAAAGGTCTTCTAAAAAAGTTTGATAAAAAAATACAAAATGAGGGCTATAATAATCGTTCCGAAGCCATAAGAGACCTTATTCGAGATTCTTTTTTAGAGGATAAAATTGCAGACGACCAAGAGGTCGCCGGGACATTAACTATTATTTTTGATCATGACTCCGGAGAACTATCCCACCAATTGGAATCAATCCAGCATGAATATTACCAAAAAATTATTTCAAAATTACACATTCATCTGGATCAAACGCATTGCCTAGAAGTAATTGTATTAAAAGGAAAAAGTAAAAAAGTAAAAGCAATTGCTAAAAAAATCATCACTTTGCGGGGCGTAAAACACGGTAAATTAACATTTTCATATAGCGGGCATAAATAAATTGAGGAGAACTCGATGTCAGTAAAAAAATTTATAATTAGTTTAATAACAATCTTAAGTTTAACAATAACAATAAAAGCCTCATCTGCTAAGGATACATTGACTGTTTATAATCTGGATCCAGTAGTTGTAACCGGGAGTAGAGTTTCGATATCCAAGAGCAATTTACCTTCCTCTGTTTCCATAGTCTCAAACCGACTAATTGAAGAACAAAACCATGTCCCTCTTCTAGACCTTGTATCACAGAATGTACCAAATCTATTTGTCACCCAAAGGACTAATATCGGCTATGGCGTAGCCAGCGGAGCCGGAGGTAATATTTCAATTCGAGGTGCTGGAGGAAGTCCAACTAATCGGGTTTTAGTTCTTATTGATGGTCGTCCTGATCTCATGGGCATCTTTGGACATCCGCTGGGTGATGCCTATTTTATGCATGATGTCAAGAGAATTGAAGTGCTCCGGGGGCCTTCTTCTCTGCTCTATGGTTCCAATGCTATGGGTGGTGCTATTAATATTATCACGAATCATGAACATCAAGAAGGATTTCATATAGAAATTCCTTTAAGATATGGTTCCTTTAATACTAAGAACAGTTATTTCCGTCAAACTTATGGTGGTCAAAACTGGGGTTATTCTCTATCCGGGGGATACAGAGATAGTGATGGCTCTCGGGAAAAAGGTGATGATTCATATACCTCCAGGAGCGGAAATTTAGAGTTTAACTGGAAACCTTCTAAGAATGTAAAAGTATATGGTAATAGCTATATCAGCGATCTTAATATAAATGATCCAGGCCAGATATCTAATCCTTTTGAAAACCACTGGTTTGATCTCCAGCGTCTGGGCGGCGATGTGACTTTTGAGCATAAAATAAACAATTTTACATCAAAAATAAAAATTCATCATAATTATGGTCATCATGAAATTCACGACGCTAATGACAATCCTGGAGAGAATGCAAATTATATTTCCGATGACCAAACAACCGGTTTAATAGCTACTGAAACCTGGCAATATCAGCCTAAAAGTCATCTTACCATAGGTGTTGATTTCAGAAATTATGGTGGCGAGGTTGATATGGGCGGCCCATTAATTGAACATGATGTCAATGAATATAGTGGAATGGTTGTCTTCAATCACAACTTTTCAAATAAAATTATTGCCAATGGTGGTCTTCGATACACCGATCATTCTTTAGCTGGCTCAGAATTAATTCCAGCAGCAGGGGTTTCTTTATTATTACCCAATCAATGGCGGGCAAAAGTTGAATATTCAAAAGGCTATAGAAATCCAAGTATCAAAGATTTGTATCTTTTTATGCCTGCCAACAAGGAATTGAAACCGGAAATAATGAATTCCTATGAATTATCAATTGAGAAAAATTACTATGATGTTTTTACTAATAGTATTTCTGTATTCTATAATGAAATGGAAAATTTGATCGTGACAGGCTTTAAGAATCAAGCTCCCTTGCTCCAAAATACCGGTTCGGCGGAAATCAGAGGCATTGAAATTGAAGGTCAATTACTGTTGCCACCGGATTTTGCTATTAATTGGTCGGGCTCTTATTCGAATATTCCTAAGCATATAATCGGTAGTCCGGAGAAAAAGGTTAATCTTTCCCTGAGGTATCGAGCTATGCAGGACATGTTTATGACATTATCCGGAGAATATATCAGTGGTTTAAACAGTATTAATAATCCTTATGCTAATCCGCCGGCTTATCAATATACGGTTTTGGATGATTACTTTCTGGTTAATGTTACGACCAATTATTCATTAAATGAGAACCTTTCTTTCTTTGCTAAACTGAAAAATCTACTTGACCAGGATTATGAGACAATGGCCGGTTTTCCAATGCCAGGCAGAACTTATACTGCCGGAATTACTTTAAAATACTAATTATTGTTCCGGCGTTGCTATTCAGCCATATATGAATTAAACTATCCCTGCTCATAACGAATTGCTTTGATTAAGGAGGAGGGCATTAGAGCAGAACTCAAAAAAATTTATGCAGATAAGATAAATTTTTTCAATAAGAAAGCCTATTACTGGCAAAATGTCAGGCATGCTACGTCAGAACATTATGAGGTTCTTAAACAGATTCAATTAGAATCCGAAAGTAGAGTTCTCGATATAGGTTGTGGAACAGGTAAACTTTTCCCTATTATAGCAGGATTAGGTGAGAATATAAAAATAGTTGGTCTTGATATGTGTAAGGAAATGCTGAAATACGCTGAAAAATTTCCCTATCCCAATCTTGAAACAATTCATAGTTTTTGCGAAGAAATGCCGCTGGAATCAAACTCAATTGATGTTGTCTTTATTAATGACACCTTCCCTCATTTCCATAATTGGAACTTGGCATTAAGAGAAATAAAGCGGGTGCTTAAAAATAAGGGCCATTTATATTTAGTGCATTCTAATGGGAGCCAAGAGGTCAATCAGACCCATCGTAATATTGGGCCACCGGTAGCCAATGATTTGCTACCACCACTCGACAAACTTGTTAACACCCTGGAAAATTTTTCATTGAAAGTAAAAAAAGCCTGTGATACTGAGCAATATTTATTAATATGTGCTCATAAAGGGATCTAATTTATTCTGAAAATTCTTCTAATTTTTCATCGAGATAAGTTCGAATTTCTTTATTTTCACTCTGTTTCAATAATAATTTTTCTATAAGATCGTCTTCAGGAGATTGTCCATTTTTTTCACTATTTTTAATTTCATCTCTAATCTTTTTAATCTCAATAGAATTTTTATTTTTCCATATTTTTTCTATACAATCAGCTGCCAGTTCCATTAACTCACTGGGAATGTGACTTTTCAAGAATCTTTCCTGCTCGAAAAGTAATTTTGCAATAAAATTTTTCTCTCTTTCCTCAAAATCCTCATTTAATAAAGAACGCGGCTCAAATCCGTCCTGGTTGTATAAATTATCAATAATTTTATTGGCTATTTTGCGTAACACCGGATGCGAGAAATCCTCAACCTCTATTTCCGAGAGAATAAAATCAACTGGTCTATCTTCCTGCGATAAAAGCAGTTTAATCAATTCAACTTCTGATTTTTCCACTCCATTATTAATTCTTACAGGTGCACTGGTTTTTTGTTGCCCTGATTTAGGTCTTCTATTTCTTTTCCGTCGCCTGCGATATTTCATCTGGTTCAATATCCGGGCTTCATCAATATTTAATTCTTCCCCCAGTTGTCTGGCAATTAGCTCCCGATTGACTGGATTTTTAACTTCCAGCAATTCATCAGCAGTTTGGTCAACAAAATCAGCAATTTTGCCCGAAGAATTTAATTTTCCCTTATGATAATCGACATAGAAACTGATAAAATCAGTCGGATTATTAACCTCCTGTTTAAATTTTTCTTCACCCTGTTGCTGCAAATAGGAATCAGGATCATGGTCCTCTGGTAATTCTATCACATATACATCAAAACCCATCTTGAGCAGAATTAGCCCAGCTCTAATGGTTGCTTTCTGTCCTGCCTGGTCTCCATCATAACATAACTTAGCACTGTGGCAATATCGCTGTAGAATGCGAGCATGACCTTGAGTGAGAGATGTTCCCGAACCGGCTACTATATTTTTAAATCCCCCCGTAAATAAGCGAATTAGGTCCGTATATCCTTCAACAATAATGGCTTCTTCCCGGCTTCTTATAAATTTATTCGTCAAATAAAGTCCATACAAAATATTGCGCTTATTATAAATTGGTGTCTCAGGGGAATTTAAATATTTGGCATTTTCATCAGGATCAAGGGAGCGGCCACCAAACCCAATCACCTTTCCGGATAGATTTCTAATAGGAAACATGATCCTATTCCTGAATCTATCATAAACACCACTACCTTTTTTTCTCTTTATGAAGAGACCGGACTTTTCCAATATCTCTTCAGATATATTTTCCTTCTTGATTTTCTTATGGAGACTTTCCCATTCATCAGGTGCATACCCAATCTCAAACTTCTCGATAGTCTTTTTTGTAAAATCTCTGTCTTGCAAATAACCGAAAGCATCTCGACCGGCTTTTGAGAATAATACCTTCTTATATAAATCTTTTGCCTTTTTATGCAATTCATAGATGGTTTGGTTGACACCACTGGTTTTCTTATCCTGCCATTCTAAAGGAATGCCATATTGATTGGCCAGCTGCTTAACCGCATCAATAAAAGTTAATTTCTCATGCTCCATCACAAAATTAATGACATTGCCGCCTTTGCCACAACCAAAACAGTGGTATATATTTTTTTCCGGACTGACACTAAATGATGGGGTCTTTTCATTATGAAAGGGGCAAAGTCCAAAATAATTTTTGCCCTTTTTCTTGAGCCGCACATACTGGGAAACAACATCCACTATATTCGCCCGTTGTTCAATTTCTCTGATTTTTGATTTTGGTATTTTAGGCATATATATTGATTAGAAATTATAATTTTACAATTAAAACTTAACTACAGTTACTCCGGTTCCGCCAGCTCGTGGTTTTCTATGGTAATAATCCGTAACATTAGGATTGTTACTAAGTACATCATGGGTCATTTTCCTTAGGACTCCATCCCCTTTACCATGTACTATTTCAACTTCATTTAAACCGGACATCACCACTCTATCAAGGTAGCGAATCAGTTGAGCTCTAGCCTCTTCATAACGTAGCCCTCTGAGGTTTAAAGAGAGCTCAGCAGTTGTATTGGCTTCTACATTAACTTCTGTAGTGGACTCGCGCTCTTTTTTGGGTGGTTTGATAGGAACCAGATTATCTTTTCTGACCTGCATCATTTTACCATCGATATCAACGGAGACTTTTTTACCCCGAATCTCTTTTATTTGTCCCACTTGATTAAAAGGCTCAATTTTAACCCAATTCCCCGGTTCAATCTTTTTCTTTTCATCAACTGTTATTTTCGGCTTGGTCTTCTTCTCTACTTTTTTCTTTTTCTTGGTTGCCTTTTTCTGAATTTTCTTAACGGTTTTTTGAGCCTTTTTAATGGTCTTCTTATCAGCCTTCTGCTCACGAATATCTTTAATAGCTTTTTCAATGCGTGCTCGTGATTCTTTAACTACTTTTTCCAATTCTTCGGACAGAGCAGAGTCCAGTTTCTTTTCCTTTTCTTTGATACTTGCAACACGATTATCATAATTATCAACTACCTTGTCGAGAGTTTTTTTTCTGCGCGACAATTTTTTCTTCTCTTTCTCTAATTCCGCTTTCTCCTCTTCAACCTCCATAAGCAGATTTTCAAGCTTAACTGTATCACTATCCATTAATTCGCGGGCGCGGTTGATAATCTTTTCATCAATTCCCAGCCGGTTAGCTATCTCCAGCGCATAACTGCTTCCGGGCAGGCCAATACTCAAACGATACATCGGATTTAATGTCCTGGTATTAAACTCCATCGCAGCATTCACAACTTTCTCATTTTTATCCCCAAAGGCTTTGAGTGAACTGTGATGGGTAGTCGTGATTGTATAGGCCCCGATTTTCAACAATTCCTCCAAAATAGCCTGACCTAATGATGAACCCTCAAGGGGATCAGTTCCTGTTCCCAGCTCATCGATCAATACAAGCGTATTTTCAGTGGCTTGGTGAAGCATTTTTTTCAGACTTGAGATATGAGCTGAAAAAGTTGATAGATCATCCTCAATAGATTGACGGTCGCCAATATCCATCAGGAATTGATCCAGATAGGGAATTTTACTTTGAGCATCAGCAGGTATATGCAATCCGCACATTGCCATTTTACTCAGCAGACCAACCGTTTTCATGGCTACTGTTTTACCGCCAGCATTTGGCCCGGTAATAATCACTGTTCTTATATTTTCAGGAGGCTCAAAATTGAGAGGTACCACATCTTTTCTCAGGGATAATAATGGATGTTTGGCGTTTCTCAGGACAATCCCCTGGTCCTTTTCATCATCCGGATAAACTTGAGGCGGATGGCAATTAAATTCAATGGCAAAGACAGCAGATGCTCGAATTTTATCCAGTTCGGCGATCAATTTAATATTTCTCTCCAAATTGGTAAAAACCGGTCTGATTTTCGAGGTGAGTTCGATTAAAATTCTTCTGATCTCATTTTTTTCCTGCTGTTCCAGATCCTTTAATTCATTATTGACTTCAATCACCGAAATAGGCTCAACATAAGTAGTCGCTCCGGAGCCGGATTCACCATGCACGATACCTTTGACCTTTCTCTTGGCCTTGGCTTTCAAAGGTAAAACATAGCGTCCATTTCTAATAGTAGGGTTTTTCTCGTGTAACCAATTATTATCTCTGGCTTTTTGCATAGCACGATTCACTTCTGCTCGCAAATTCTGCTCAGCCTGCACCTTATCTCTGCGTATTTTTTTTAACTTTTTACTGGCCTTATCTTTAATTTCACCTTTTTCATCTACTACTTTTTCAATGGCTTCAATTAGATCAGGATAAGATGCAATCCTTGCCGCTATCGAACTAACTGCTTGCATAGATTTTTTATGATTTCTATAAAAGTCTTTTATTTCAATTCCGGCTCTGATCAGTTTATAAATTTCATTTAAGGCTTCAACAGTAAAAAAAGTGCCCTCAACCTTACAACGTTCAATTTCTTGAGAAAGATCTGATACATTTAAAGGAGGTAGATCCTGACCTTCTTCTATCAATGTTTTTATACTGGAAATCTTTTGTTGTTGTTGTGTTATCTCAGGTATATTATTATAAATCCGGATATCTTCAACCAGTTTCCTGCCTGGTTCAGACATAGCCCTCTCTGCAATAAGAGCCAATAATTTATCAAAAGCGAGTTTTTCAGTACTATTATCAGTCATTATATTGAGTTCTCATTGCGGTTATCATTTAACATAAACATTTCTCGCAGCTTTTTATTCATAGCTTCCAGTTCCTTCTCAATATTGAATGTTTTTGATAGATACTGTTGCACATCCTTGAGAAACATGTATGAAATAGATGACCCTCTTAATTTTTTATCAACTTTCAAGTCCTGAAATGAGCCCATAATCCACACTATAATAACCATAATAAGGAGCGCCTTGAGTGCTCCAAAAAAACCACCCAGGCTTCTATTAATCCAGCTTAAATGTAATTTTTGCAATGTGGAACCTATAATGTGCCCAACAAACTGAATAGCAAAATAAACCAGTAAGAAGATCAACAAGAAACTGATTACCATCCTGATTCCAGGATTGGATTCAAAAAAATTTTTAAAATATAAACTTAATGCCTGGTATTTGGTAACGGCCAAATAGATTCCGAGAACAACTCCGACAAGTTTGGAAGCTTCTCCTATCAAGCCTCTTCTATAGCCAAGGAAAATAAAAATCCCAAATACAGCCAGACATATAATATCAAATACACTAAACATAGGATTTACGTAAGTTTAGATCTAACAATTGCCTGGACCTTGTTACCATCAGCCTTACCCTTGACTTGAGGCATAATAGTTCCCATAACCTTGCCCATATCACTCATACTGGTAGCACCGGTCTCTTCAATAACTTCATCAACCAATGCTTTGATCTCATTGTCAGACATCTGTTCCGGAAGATATTCTTCGATAACTTCCAGCTCTTTTTGCTCTTCTTCTACCAGGTCTTCCCTATCGCCTTTTTTATAAGATTCTATGGACTCTTTGCGATTTTTGGCAGCCTTGGTGATAACTGCCATTGCATCTTCTTCTGTGAATTCACCTTTTTTATCGATCATGGCTGTTTTTAAATCAGAGCGCAACAAACGCAGAACCTGCATTCTATTTTTTTGCTTATTTTTCATGGCCTTTTTCATATCTTCGGTGATTTTTTCCAGCAATCCCATATTATGCTCCCTTCTATTTTTTATCTAATATTATTTTAGTTAAATATTCCATTCTTAACCAAATATGTAATGTCTAACTTAATTATTCTTTTATAATTTGACAACCTGAATAATTTTTAGAATATGGGGTGCTTATGGAGTTAACCGACTGTAGCGGTTAAAAATAAAAAACCTTTCAAAGGTTACAACTAAAATGCAGAGTAAACATCCCAATTCATCACTACGAATTGTAAATTAAAAACCTTTGAAAGGTTGATAAAATAATTTATACTTCCTATTCAGGTAAGAGGTAACAATTTTATATTAATAACAAGGGCGCTGCCCCGGCTGTTGATATCATTCTCCTTTGGATAATTTTATTAATTATTTTAAATACAACCCTCAAGATTTAATATCAGTATTATTCTTATATATTGATAATCAAATAATGAAGGAACACATTATAATTGACATATAAAATTAAAAAAATTAAATATTTTTTGTAAATTTTATATTAAGTATTAATTAAAAATATAAGGAATAGGCATGGCAAAACCTTTAATTGTATTAATAGACACAAATGAGATTATATATAATATGAAAATGTTAAATACCCCACTTTCTGCATCATTCCTTCACATGTTAAAAGCCAAAGGTGGAAAGATTGCAAT
>JAIPHI010000026.1 GCA_021735285.1 Fidelibacterota bacterium
CTTCAGTAGAATGGCATCAATTATATTTTCGGGCTTGAAGGAGGCCGAAATAAAAAAGGTTGCCTGGTCTGCAGTTCGTTATCTAAAAAAATATAATTCCGGTATTGAGATTCTGGGGCCAACCCCGGCACCCATTAGTAAAATCAAGAATAGGTATAGATATTTGGCAATTTTAAAATCCCGTAAAGAACGGGATGAAAATGGCGCTCTTCTAAGAAGATTACTTAAAAAATTTTTGCATTCAAAGCAATATAAAAAATTATCAAGAAGAGTGAGGATTAGTATTGACATTGATCCTATTGATTTATTATAGACGAATCCGGAACTTATAGCTGTTTAATATTTAAGTAAAATGATATAAATTTAGATGATTTTTGAAATTAATAATAAAAAGTTAATAAAATCAGGAGATTAGATATGAAAAAACCAGTATGCATAATTGTTCGTGATGGTTGGGGTATTAATGAAAAAGAGGAAGGCAATGCAGCCATTGCTGCTAATACTCCCAATTGTGATAAATATAAAGAAAAATATCCTTACAGTGTTTTAAAAGCCTCGGGCGAGGCAGTTGGATTGCCGGCTGGATTTCAAGGTTCCAGTGAAGTCGGCCATTTGAATATGGGGGCCGGACGGATTGTAGTGCAAGAGATGAAAAGGGTCTTCGATGGTATTGATCAGGGTACAATCTTTAAAAGTGATAAATGGAAAAATTTCATAGCTGATTGGAAAGAGAATCAGTCAAGCTTGCACCTTATGGGTCTGCTTCAGGATCAGGGCGTGCATGCTCATCAGGACCATCTTTTTACTGTCATGCGTGAAGCCAGAAAAGAGTATCCGGAAGGCAAAATAGTAATTCATCCTTTTCTTGATGGTCGTGATACACCTCCCAAAAGTTCAGCAACTTTTATCAAAGATTTAGAAGCTGTAATGGAAGAAGTTGGCAACTGTCAGGTGGGGACTGCGATGGGGCGCTTTTATGGCATGGACAGATCGGAAAATTGGGATATTACTGATAAGGCCTTTAATTGTATAGTAAATGCTAAAGGCAGACAGGCTGATGATCTTCTGGAAGCTGTGAAATATTCCTATGAACATGATAAGACACCGGACAATGTAGATATGTTTGATGAATATATTCCACCTCATGTATTTGGTGATTATCAGGGTGTGGGGGATGGTGATTGTGTTTTTCATACTAATTACAGGCAGGATCGAGCTATCCAATTGACTAAAGCCTTTGTAGAATCAGACTATCCCGGTAGTCCTGAAAGACGTCCGGAGGTTAGTTATTTGGGTATGACACAATATTATGACGAGTTTGATCAATGTTTGATTGAGTCCATGACTTCCGGTGGTGGAATGGAGAATTTGCTTGGTCAAGTGATTTCAGAACAGGGCTTAAAACAGCTGCGAATAGCAGAAACACAAAAATTTCGGCACGTAACCAGTTTCTTTAATGGTAAAAAAACAACTCCCTATGAAAATGAAGACCAGGTTGAAATCAAAAGTAAGATCGACCCTTCTGCCTATGCCAGTCAACCTCAGATGGAAGCCTATAAAGTAACCGAAGAAGTACTCAAAAGGCTTGAGGATAATCCCTATGACCTGGTTGTTATTAACTTTGCCAATGGTGATATGGTTGGCCATACAGGTAATTTTGAGGCTGCTAAAAAAGCTATCGAAGTTGTTGATGAATGTGTAGGTAAAGTTGTTGATAGAGTACTGGAAATTGGAGGTGAACTCCTGGTGACAGCGGACCATGGTAATTCTGAACAAATGATAGATTACGAAACAGGTGAACCAAAGACTGCCCATACTACATTTCCGGTTGAATGCTTCTATATTTCTAACAATGAGGGTGTCGCGATGAAAGAAGACGGTATCCTTTCGGATATTGCTACTACCGCTCTGAAATTAAAAGGCATTGATATACCTGAGGAAATGACCGCTGATGTTTTAGTCAAAGAATAGAATGATTATTTAAGCAGGAGGCCTAGCAGGTTATTCATTCTCTGCTAGGCTTTATATTTTCATGGCCGAGATTTACAATTTTAACTATCTTTTCATCTGTCAAGATTGTCGTGCCTTATGTGTTGATTTTGTAGCAAGATAAATTTAATTTCAGAGGCCATAATCTATTTGGGTTTTATTGTTTATAAATGAGTAAAAAAATAGAAAAAAGAAGAGCAGAAATTGTTGCAGGTGAAAACATTCCCCAACACATTGCTATCATTATGGATGGCAATGGTAGATGGGCCAAAGAAAAAAACCGTCCCCGGGTTTTTGGTCATAGAGAAGGGATCAATTCTGTTCGAGATGTAACCCGTGAGTGTGGGAAGCTGGGTGTTGAAGTATTAACGCTTTATACTTTTTCAGTTGAAAATTGGTCGCGGCCAAGAAATGAAATCTCGGCTTTGATGAAACTCCTGGTTTCTACAGTAAAACGGGAAGTAAAAGAATTAAATAAAAACAATGTTCAATTGTCACTGATCGGTCAGATAGAAGACTTGCCTGATGATCCCCGACAAGAACTTTTAAAAGGTGTAGAGAAAACGAGCCGCAATACAGGCTTACAATTGAACCTGGCTCTCAGCTATGGAGGCCGTCAGGAGATAATTCATGGAGTCAAACAAATTGCTAAGAAGATAGAGCAAGGAAAATTGAGCAGCAAAGATATTGATGAAAAAGTTTTCGCTGATCATTTGTTTACAGCTGGACTGCCTGATCCTGACCTCCTTATCAGAACCAGTGGAGAGATGAGAGTTAGCAATTTTTTACTCTGGCAGATGGCCTATACTGAAATATATGTAACCCAAACTTATTGGCCTGATTTCCGAGAAATGGAACTTTTGAAGGCAATAAACGATTATCAAAGACGAGAAAGAAGATTTGGTAAAACTAGCGAGCAAGTTAAATAAAGACAAAGGTATTAATATTCATGATGCATAAATTAGTACGAGTTGGAACGCTTATTTCTCTAATTTTAATAAGTCTGTTAACGGCCCAACAAAGAATGCCATCAAAAGAGGTAAAAGTATTGGGAGTCACAGTAAAGGGCAATAAGACAATCTCTGATAATAGTGTAAGAGTTCAGAGTGGCCTGATAGAAGGTGAAACAGTTACCCGCTCAAAAGTAGAAGATGCAATTACTAAACTCTGGAATTTAGGTTTTTTTGGTAATGTCCAGATTTATGTAGAAAAATCTACTGATGAAGGTGTGTTTTTATTAATAGAGCTGGAAGAATATCCTCGAGTTAGGAAATATGAATTTAAAGGCAATAAGAAAGTAAGCACATCCAAAATTAAAGAAGAGACAAATATAAATTTTGAAAATATATTAAAACCTCACATTATTAATAAAACAAAACGGAAGATAAAAGAATTATATGCTGATAAAGGCTTCTTGCGAACGGAAATTACGACCGAGACTTTTGATACGGAAGATGGTAAGGGAAAAAGGGTAGTATTCCATATTAAAGAGAATGAAAAGGTAAGAATTGACGAAATTAAATTTGCAGGTAATAAAGAATTTTCCGACTGGCGTTTGCATCGGGTCATGAAAGATACCAAAGAAAGGTTTTTGTTATTTTTTAGAGTTGGTAAGTTTGAAGAGGAAAAATATGAGGAGGATAAAAAGAAATTATATTCTTTTTATAGAAAAGAGGGCTATCGGGATTTTGAAATTCTTTCCGATACGATTTACTACACTGATAATAAGAAAAGAATGAATATTAAATTATCATTATATGAAGGTGAACGATATAAATATAGAAATATCACATTTTCAGGGAATAGTGATTACCCGGACAAGGTACTTAAAAATCTGCTCGATGTAGAGTCAGGAGATTGGTATAATGAACAAAAATTTCAGAGAAACCTACAGGAGAATGTGGCCGGTCTATATATGAACAACGGTTATCTATATACCAATGTTCAACCTCAGGAGATCCCGGTTGGAGATAATCAGGTAGATATTCATATTAAGGTCAATAAGAACCATCAGGTTGAAGTTGGTCAGATAATGATTGCGGGTAATGATAAGACTTTTGATACTGTTATCAGACGTAATATGAAAATATATCCGGGTCAGCTTTTTGATAGAGCTGCTCTTCAAAGGAGTTTGCGAGAATTGCATATGTTGAATTATTTTTCCGAAGTAACTCCCGAAGTGCTTCCTGTGGAAGAAGATGAGGTTGATCTGGAGGTCTCTGTTAAGGAAAAATCCTCGGACAGATTGAATTTTTCTGTAAGTTACAGTCAGATCCATGGGCTAATTGGTGGGGGTGGAGTTACTTTTAATAATTTTCTAGGCCGTGGACAACAGCTTCAGTTTAGTTATCAACGCGGAACTCAGTATTCTTTTGCAGGCAGTGGCGCCAATCCTTATCAATCTCTGTCCGTAGGATTTACTGAACCCTGGTTATTTAACACCCCTAATCTGGTAGGAGCAAGCTTCCAGTATATGGAACAGGGCTCCGGAACTTTACGCTATTATCCTTATGATTTAAGAAAAATCGGAGGATCACTCAGATACGGGAGAAGATTTCGCTGGCCGGATAATTATTTCCAGGGAAGCTGGTCAATTAGCTATAATAAAAAAGAGTACAGTAATATTGATGAAGGATATGAGAATTATTTGAAAAACCAGCTTTATGGTCATACAAGACTAACAGAAGTTCAACTTAGTCAGATTATCAGCAGAGACAGTAGGGATATGCCGGAATTTCCTACTCAAGGATCTCAATTTACATGGCGGGCTTCTTTATCCGGAGGACCTCTGGGTGGTAATGAAGCCTATCATAAACATAGAGTAACTTTTAAATTTTTCTCACCTCTCTTCTGGGAATTCGTTTTGATGAATAATATGGAATTTGGAGTCATTGAGCAAATTGGTAAAGATGGGATTGTACCCCCGGAAGAGCGTTTTATCATGGGTGGAGCCGGGATGATCTATGGAGTTCCTCTCAGAGGTTATGAAGACAATAGGGTTGGCCCTCTATATTCTTCAAATAGTTACTATTTAATGGGTGGCAAGAGCCTTTTTAAATATTCCATGGAATTTAGGCTTTCTATTTCTAAGCAACCTACCATTTATGCATTGACTTTTGCAGAGGCTGGTAATGTGTGGCAATCCTTTGCTAATACAGATCCTTTTGATCTCAAAAGATCGGCTGGAGCAGGAATTCGCTTTATTATGCCTCAGCTTGGCATGATTGGTGTTGATTTTGGATATGGCTTTGACAATATGGACCCGCGTGGTTTTGGTGGACCTGAAGGCTGGAAGACTCATTTTATTTTTGGAAGGCAATTTTAATGAAGGAAGTGCAGGCATTCACTCCATATCTTTATTTTATAAAGGGACATAAATATAAAAATAGCCGTTCCAATTTTTATTTAAGAATATTTTAAATATTTTTTCAAGGGTAGTACTCGAAAGGGAATTCTTAATCAATAAAACATTAATCTAGGAGGAAAAAGTGAAAAAACTTACTTTGATAGCCCTAACATTGGTTCTTATATTGTCGGGATTTACACCCCTGCACGCAGAATTAAAAATAGGGTTTGTTAACACTCAGAGAATCATGCAGGAATGGGACGAGGCCAGAGAAGCTCAGAAGAAACTTGATGAAAAAAGCAAGGAATTGCAGAGTGAATATCAGGATATGCTGGGCAGACTCGACAGCATGAATCAAACTTTTGAAAAACAAAAAATGATGATGAGTGATGAACGGCGTCAGCAAAAAGAACAGGAAATCATGCAGTTTAGGCAGCAAGTTCAACAATACCAGATGCAGAAACTGGGTCCGCAAGGAGAAATATATCAAATTCAACAGGAATTGACTCAGCCTGTCCTGGAAAAAATACAGAAAGTAATTCAACAAATTGGAGATGATAATAATTACGATTATATTCTAGATTCTGTCTCAGGCAATATTTTATATGCGGCCCAGGCTCACGATCTAACAGACAAGGTAATATATCAATTAAACAGGTCTGAATAGTATTGAAGTTAACTCTAAATAAAATTGCAGAAATAGTCGATGGAGACCTTGAGGGGGATGGTTCTGCTATTGTGCATGACGTAGCAGAAATACAAAATGCGGGAAAGGGAGAAATAACATTTCTTGGTAATCCTAAATATGAGCATTTTGTCAATGATACTGAAGCCGAGGCCATTATTGTTGATCAGGATTATGATGGTCAATATAAGAATTTGATCAAGGTCAAAAATGTAAATTTGGCCTTTTCAAAAATGTTGGATCATTTCCGACCTTCACCTCCTAAACCGGAACCAAAAATTGAAAAAAGTGCATTTGTCTCAGAAAAAGCAATCCTTGGCGTAGATATTTATATTGGTCACAATGTGGTTGTTGAAGACGGGGCTGTGATTGAAAATGGGGCCGTCATAAAGAGTAATTCATATATTGGTGTGGATTCCCGGGTGGGAGCAAATGCGTTAATTAATCCCAGAGTGACTATCTACCACAATTGTACTATTGGAGAGGATGTTATAATTCACAGTGGAACTGTGATAGGTAGTGATGGTTATGGCTATACTCGTACAGATGGCGGTATAGAAAAGATTCCACAAAAAGGTGGAGTTGTAATTGAAGATAATGTTGAAGTAGGTGCAAACTGTACAATTGATAGAGGAACTATTAGCGATACCCGGATTGGCAGAGGCACTAAATTGGATAACTTGATTCAACTGGGTCATAATGTCAAAGTTGGAAAATATTGCTTTATAGTTGCCCAAACTGGCATTGCTGGTAGCACTACAATAGAAGATGGAGTGACGATTGCTGGCCAGGTCGGAATCGCCGGCCATATAAGAATTGGAAAGGGTGCCAGGATTGCTGCTAAATCAGGAATTACAAAAGATGTTCCACCTGACACCACAATGTTTTGGTATCCGGCTAGAGAGCAGAGGCAGGCCCGCAAGGATATAATTAATATCAGACGTATTTCAAAATTGAAAGATAGGGTTAAAGAATTAGAAAAAATAATTGAAACAAAGAAGGGGTAGGTTTTGAGAAATCAGCGTACTATTGAAGAAGCTGTTTCCGTCTCTGGAAAAGGATTGCACACAGGGGTCAAGTCAACTCTTACGTTTAAACCGGCACCTGAAAATACCGGATATGTTTTTGTTCGGACTGATTTGGAAGAAAATCCCGAAATTAAAGCTGATATCGATCATGTTGTTGATATTTCCAGGGGCACTACTTTAGAGCAGAATGGCCACAAAATGCATACTGTGGAACATGTTTTGGCAGCTCTGGCGGGCTTGGGAATCAATAATGTCTATTTGGAAGTTGATAATATCGAACCGCCGGTTTGTGACGGAAGTGCAATAGAATTTGTAGAAGCCTTGCAGAAAGCAGGAATAGTTGAACAAAATATTCCACAACCTGTCCTTAAGATTGATAAAATTATCCAGTATGGAAAGCCGGAATCTGAGGCGGAAATTCATGTCGTGCCATCGGAGACCTTTGCTGTTACCTTTTTGGTAGATTACGACATAGCTGAATTGGGAGCCCAATATACTGCTACTTATGATCTGGAGGGTGAGTTTGTGGAAGAATATGCACCAGCCCGAACATTTTGTTTCTTGAGTGAGGTTGAACAGCTCAAAGAACAGGGCCTGATCAAAGGCGGTGATGTAGATAATGCAATTGTATTTATTGATAAGCAAATCGACCAGGAAGAAGTAGATAGGATTAAAAATCTCTTCACCATTGATCAGGATGTGAAGTTGGGGGATAACGGCATTTTGAATAATATCGAACAACGCTTTTATAATGAACCAGTGCGCCATAAAATGGTCGATCTAATTGGCGATCTGGCTTTGTTGGGAGTGCCTATCGTAGGTCATATCCTTGCTGCTCGCAGTGGGCATAAGCACAATGTGGAATTGGTTAAAAAAATTAAAAAAGAATATAATAAAAAATTAATTCAAAACAAATTTCAGGATGAACCTCAAGATAAAGCTTTTCTGGATATTAGAGCTATCCAGAAGATTCTTCCTCATCGCTATCCATTTTTATTAATTGATCGTATTGTGGATTTGATACCAGGGGAAAAAGTGCATGCCTATAAGAATGTTTCGATGAATGAACAATTTTTTCAGGGCCATTTTCCCGGTGAACCTATTATGCCGGGTGTTTTGATATTAGAGGCTTTGGCCCAGGCCGGTGGCCTTTTATTGTTAAATTCTGAGGATAAGGCTGAAGAAAAACTGGTCTTTTTTACAGGTCTCGATAAAGTTCGCTTTCGGGATCCTGTCGTCCCTGGCGATCAATTGCAACTGAAAGTTGAATTGCTCAAATACAGATTGAAAATGTGTAAGTTGAAGGGTATTGCTTTTGTGAAAGATAAAAAAGTGGCAGAAGCCACAATGATGGCCTCAGTTGTTGACAAAGAGCGGGGCCACAATGTCTAAAATTCATCCTACTGCTATTATTGGAGATGATGTTGAAATTGGTGATGGTGTCTCGGTGGGACCATACGCTGTGATTGAAGAACATGTAAAAATCGGCAATAATTGTGAAATAAAAAGTTTCGCCAATATTCTTCCTTATACTACAGTTGGAAAGAACACAAGAATTTTCCAGCATGCGGTTATTGGGGAGATTCCCCAGGATTTAAAATTTGCAGGAGAAAAGTCAGAAACAATCATTGGCGATAATACAACTATACGAGAATATGTAACTATTAATCGAGGTACCAAGGATCGCAAAAAGACGGTTATTGGTGATAATTGTTTATTAATGGCCTATGCCCATGTTGCTCACGATTGTCTTGTTGGGAACCATGTAATTCTGGCTAATTCTGCTACTCTTGGCGGTCATGTTACTATTGAGGATTGGGCTATTTTAGGCGGATTGTTTGCTGTTCATCAATTTGTTAATATAGGGCAGCATAGCTTTTGTGGAGGCCATTTTAGAACGACCAAGGATATTCCACCTTATATTTTGGCTGCGGATGAACCGATAAGATATAAAGGCTTAAATGTTGTAGGTTTACGACGAAGAGATTTTTCTCGCGAAACCAGAAAAAATATAAAACAAGCCTATAAATTAATCTATAGGTCGCAGTATAATGTTTCCGAGGCAGTTAAAAAAATCGAAAATGATTTTGAGAAAACACCGGAAATAAAAAATATATTAGAATTTATGGCTAATAGTGACCGTGGTATTATTGGATCCTAGCCTGTGGTTAGTTTAAAAACAGTCAGAATTTATATTTTAATTTTTGTGTTATTCCTCCCGGCTATTTTTATGGCCGGAGACTTAGATGTTTCCGGAAAAGATCCGGGTTCTGTCAAAGAGGCTTTAACATCCGTTGTTTCTTTGCTTGCAATTAGACAACAAGTTCCGGGCGGTAATTTATTATATTCCCAACAGCCGAAAGTCATGCTCACCGCTGAAGCCACTGCTGGGTCTGACTGGAAAAGTAGCTGGGCAACTTTACCGGGCATGTGGAGTTCGATTTTGGTTACTCGCAATTTGTTATTGTCTGCCGGCATTAATAATACTGAAGTAGGGAAGGATAATGCTCATAGTTTTGGCCCGGCAATTACTACCAGCTGGGGTAATGATAGCACCAAAAATTTTGTTACGCTAGGGACAAATTATGTCAAAGGACCGGATGATTTTTATTATCAAAATATAAATATATCGTTGCAAAAGAAAATGATCATAAAAGACTGGCAGGTCGTATTTGGATTTACAAAACATTTTAACAGGTTGGAGATTAATGTGAAGGATAATCCGGATCCGGAAAATAATTATAAATGTGAAAAAAGAATTTCATTAAACCACATTAGAGCAGGAGTCTATAAAAAATTTGAGCATTTGGCCTATGGTCTGGAAGCAAATGTAAGCCGGCAGTTAGTGGGTATGAGCCTGACTGTTACCGGCTTTTTGCCATAAAAACAACAAGGTGAAAAATGAAAGACCTTACTATTTTAGGAGCAACCGGATCGATCGGGAGTAATACATTAAAGGTGATTGATGCGAATCCGGATACTTTTAATATTAAATATTTGACTGCTGGCAGTAATGCTGAAAAACTTGCTGCCCAGGCAAAAAAATATAAACCTACTGCTATTGCTATTGCTAATAAGCAAAAGCTCAATTATTTACAGACCGAATTATCAGATAAGAAAATAGATATTTATGGCGGTCGAGATGGCATATTGGAGATAGCAGGTCGGGATGATGTGGATTTGGTAGTGAATTCTATTGTAGGGCCGCCTGGTATGGAACCGACTTATAAGGTAGTCAATGCCGGTGTGGATATTGCGCTCTCCAATAAAGAATCGCTTGTTATGGCTGGCAGTGTGATAATGAAGCAAGCAGAGCAGAAAGGGCTTAAAATATATCCCATCGATAGTGAACATAATGCTATTTGGCAATGCTTACGAGGAGAAGATTTAAGGGAAGTAGCGGAGATTATATTAACTGCTTCGGGAGGGCCTTTTCGGACTCTATCCTATCAGGAATTAAAAGGTGTAACCCCGGAACAGGCTCTTGATCATCCCACCTGGAATATGGGACGAAAAATTACGATTGATTCGGCTACTATGATGAATAAAGGTTTTGAAATAATTGAAGCTCACTGGCTATTTAATATGCCTGCTAATAAGATTGATGTAGTAGTTCATCCTCAGTCGATTATTCATTCAATGGTAGAATTTTGCGACGGCTCAATCAAAGCTCAATTAGGTCTTCCGGATATGAAGTTGCCAATTCAATATGCTCTTTTTTATCCCCAACACAGAGAAGTTCGCTGGGAAAACACAAATTTAGCAAAAATTAGGAAGCTGACCTTTGAGGAGCCCGATTATAGAAAATTTACTTGTTTAAAACTTGCTCAACAAGCTGTCAAGGAAGAGGGTACAGCTTCTGCAATCTTAAATGTTGCCAATGATAAAGCAGTATATGCATTTTTAAATGGGAATATTAAATTTACTGAGATTCCCGTTTTCGTAGAAAAGGCCCTCGATAATATTAAAATATTAAGCGATCCTGAGTTTGGTGATATTTTGGAGACACAAAGACAAACTGAGGAATTTATAGATAATGAATTAAATAAGAGGAAATAGATTGTGAGTACATTAATAGGAATTATTGTTGTAGTGGGCGGCATTGTCTTCGTGCATGAGCTGGGTCATTATACTTTCGCAAAATTATCCGGAATGCGGGTTGAACAATTTTCAATCGGCTTTCCGCCCAAAATATATGGTAAAAAAATAGGCGAAACAGAATATCAAATCAGTGCTATTCCTCTGGGAGGCTTTGTCAAAGTCACCGGAGTGATTGATGAAAGTATGGATACAGAGGGTACAGAAAACAAAGAAGACCCTCGATCATTTGCTTCTAAACCTACCTGGCAAAAACTGCTTTTTGTGACCGGCGGTGTATTGTTTAATTTAATTTTAGCTGTTTTGATCTTCACGATAATCACTCTTTCTCGAGGATTTCAAGAACCTGCTACAGACAAAGCAATAGTAGGCAATCTAATGCAGAATTATCCAGCCGATTCCGTAGGCATTGAGGAAGGTGATAGAATATTATCGATAGAGGGCAAAAAGGTGGATAAATGGGAGGATATGACTGCGATTATTTATGAGCATCCCAATGATAGTGTAACTGTGTCCTGGCAACATCAGGGAATTCAAAAAAGTGCTCGATTGAAGACAAGAATGCAGCAGACAATTGTCAATGGAAAATATAAAAAGGTTGGTATTATCGGGATTAGTGCTCCTACACAGCATAGATCAGCAGGCTTTTTTGAGTCTATTGGTCAGGGTTTTGCTCTCACCGGCTACTGGTTAAAAATTACTGTAGTTTCCTTAAAGGAAATGATTGTTGGTCATGTTTCACTAAAGAATGTGGGAGGCCCGGTCATGATCGCTCAGATGGCCGGAGAGTCAGCTAAGTCAGGGATTCTTACTCTGCTGGGATTTATGGCTATTATTAGTGTCAATCTGGCACTTTTAAATATTTTGCCAATACCTGCTCTGGATGGGGGACATTTAATTATTGTGATAATAGAAGGTATTAGAGGCAAAGAACTATCAGTTAAAACCAAATTGAGAATTCAGAAAATTGGTATGGTTTTTATTTTTCTTCTAATGGGGCTGGTATTTTATAATGATATTGTTAGATTGATTACAGGGGGTTAATTTTTCACCTGCTTCAATTTCATAATCAACTTACCAAAATTAGCATCGCTGGTAATTTTGACAGGCAGGCGTATTGAGTCGGCTGAAATATAAGTTGTTACTTTATTTTGATGCTTCTCAAATAATTCACCCTGTTCACTGTAGGGTTCCAATTTATAACATACAAAGCGCCCGGCCGGTACTTTCACTTCCTGTAATCCCTTTACCTTGATTTTGTAATTTTTAAGGGTGTCACTGTCAAAATTATTCACTTGAAAAATCTTATCCTGATATAATTTTGCGGCTCTCAAATAATAAAAAATTGATAAAGCATCATGGATGGGGGGCGTGATCCGGGTTGTGTCCTGATTGGAAAAGGCCAATGAATCTTGATAATCAAACCTGACAGAGTAATCTTTTTTGTAATTCCCCTCTCTGATTCTTTTTTGGAATTTATGGGAGTGGAAGGTCAAAGGATCCACCCAGCTTTCCAGCCTATCATCAATACTGAAGATAAGATCAACTAACCCGGTAGAACGCGTTACCGAGGTAATATGATACAGGCTTTTTCCATTTATTTTTACCAGCTCAGAGATTTCCATGTGGGCTTCTCCGCCCTTCATAAAATTATACCAAATATCGTATTTTAATTTTTCTCCCACACGCCATGGTGATTCCGCATTGACCACAATAGTTAAAAAAAGTAATATTTTTATATATTTCATTATATTTTTCATTTTTTTACTCCTGAGATGTTAAAGTAATCAAGTAAAATTATCAAGTATATTGTCTTGAGCTTTGGATATTTGTATTCGAAATAGACTATCAAGTTCCACAACTTTGGGAATCTTAAGGCCTCATATTTTAATTTAAAGATGAAAACTGGTGGTTCTCAGTAAATTAATCTAAATTTTAGGGCTAATAAAAACAGAGGTGATTTTGACAAAACCGGTTCGTAAAGGCGATATAGTTGATCTTAGAATAGAAAAGCTAGTATATGGAGGCAAGGGATTAGCCCGTTATAATGATTATGTCGTTTTTGTGAAAAATTGTGTGCCCGGGCAGAAGATTAAAGCCAAAATATATCGGGCTAAATCGAGTTATGGTGAAGCTCATCCTATCAGAATTTTAGAACACAGTGCTGTAGAAATTGAACCTGCTTGTCCCTATTTTGAGCATTGTGGAGGATGTAACCATCAGGATATTGCTTATGATGATCAATTAAAATTTAAGCAAAAACAGGTACGTGACCTATATTCACGTATGGGTGGTTTTGATAATATTAAATTTGAATCAATTGCTGATGCTGATAGACAATTTAGATATAGAAATAAAATGGAATTTGCTTTCTCAGCTCATCGCTGGCTAATGCATGATTTCGAGGCTGAGAAGCCTCATGATTTCGCCCTGGGTTTACGAGCACCAGGCTATTACTGGAAAGCAGTGGATATAGATGATTGTTTAATAGCTCCTGAAGAGACTGAACAAGTCCTGGACATTGTTCGTACCTATGCTTTGAAAAATGACCTGCAACCCTATAGCGTTCGTGACCATACGGGTTATCTGCGGCATCTTGTACTCAGAAAATCAGCTCAAACTGATCAACTTATGATCATTATTGTAACCAATCAGGACACTCCTGAGAAGATAGAAGCATTAAGTGCTGAGTTAGCTAGCAAAATACCTAATCTTTCATCTTTTATTAATTCTTATACTACGAATGTTGGAGGCACAACGCTTCCTGAAAAAACTCATTTGCTATATGGGAAAGACCATATTATAGATAAAATAGATGAGCATGAATTTATTATATCACCCAATTCATTTTTTCAGACTAATACGGGGATGGCTGCCAAATTATATACAATTATCAAGGAAAAAGCAGAACTGAATGGGGATGAAATCATTTGGGACTTATATTCCGGAACCGGTAGCATTTCTATCTATCTTGCTGACCAAGCCCGCCAGATTATTGGCTTTGAAATTGTACCGGAAGCAGTGCAGGATGCGCACAAAAATGCTAAACGTAATAATGTTGATAATTTAAAATTTATTGAAGGGAATCTGGATAATATATTTAGAAAGCAAGCGGAAATCCTGGAAAAATTGCCTCATCCCGATGCAATGATAATAGATCCGCCGCGGGCAGGGATGCATCCCAAATTAGTTCAGAATGTTATCGAAATAGCACCCCGGAAGATTGTCTATGTGTCCTGTAAGCCCTCAACTCAGGTAAGGGATGTGAATAAACTTGTGGATGCAAAATATGCAATTAATTCGGTTAAACCGGTTGATATGTTCCCTCAGACTTCTCATATAGAGGTTGTTACTCGACTTACTAAAAAGTAAAAAAGTTTATAAAATTATAACATAAATTATAATTCCTATATATTGTTTTTTCCATACAACTGGCCGCATGCCGCAGAAATATCCTGCCCTTTACTACGCCGCACTGTCACTGCAAAAGGGCTTTTGTATAATTCATTAACAAACTGGTCGAGCTTCTGCTCTGAAGGGGCTTGAAAATTTATCTGCTCATTCTCATTGTAGGGAATGATATTTAATTTACAGGGAAAGTCACTCAGTAATTGTCTCAGTCGCCGGGCATCCTCCAAAGAATCGTTAAAATCTTTAATTAATATATATTCAAATGTAATTCGATTTCTGGAATTATTCGTATAATATTTAGCAGCTTTGATTAGTTCTTCAAGAGGATATTTTTTATTAATAGGAACCATTTCATCGCGCTGTTTGTTGGTGGTACCGTTCAGGGAGATTGCTAGTTTGAATTTATACCCCTGATCAGTATAATCATATAATTTTGGAATTATTCCACAGGTAGAGATCACTATTTTTCTGGTGCTGATCTCCGGCCCCAGTTCAGTATTAAATATTTGAGCGGCTTTAATTGAATTTTCGTAATTTAGAAAGGGCTCACCCATTCCCATAAAAACTATATTTGTGAGATCAATCTCACTATCTTTAGCAACCCAGAGCAGTTGTTCCACAATTTCACCAGCTGTCAGATTCCTTTTCAATCCTATGAGACCGGTGGCACAGTAAGGACAGCCGATTGGACAACCAATCATTGTCGATAGGCAGATTGTGTGTCTGTCACTATCTTGCATTAAGACAGATTCAATAAAATTACCATCTTCAAGCTTAAAGAGGTATTTAACACTATCATCTATTTCTGAATGCTCCTTTTCCTGTATTTCCAGGGTTTTAATTTTGAAGGAATCGGTTAATTTATTCCGCAAATCTTTTGAGAGGTCAGTCATTTTTTGAAAATCATGTACGGATTTTTTATTGATCCATTTGTAGATCTGCCTGGCGCGAAATGACTTCTCGCCTATGCTCTGCATGGTAGTTTCTAGTTCTGTGAGTGTTTTACCGCTTAATATTTCTTTATTTTGCATATTCTCCTGTAAATATTGATATAAATTTAGATTTATTACTCGTAACGAAGGGCTTCAATAGGATCGAGGTTCGCGGCTTTTTTAGCCGGGAAGTAGCCAAATATTATACCTACTAAACTGCTTACCCCAAATGCTAATAATATCGACCAGAGAGTGACCACAGTATTCCAATCTGTGTAAAGCGTTACAATATAGGTAAGAAGATAGCCCAGCAGTATTCCACTTATTCCACCGCCTAGACTGATTAATATGGACTCGGTTAAAAATTGAGTTTTAATATCGTTTTTAGTGGCTCCTATAGAACGTCGTAAACCAATTTCTCTGGTTCTTTCCAATATTGAAGCCAACATGATATTCATAATACCAATTCCCCCTACAAGTAATGAAATCCCTGCAATGGCACCCATGACTATATTGAATATCTTTTGGGTTTCAGCACTTTGCCTTAACAGTTCTTCCGGTACAATCATGTCAAAATTATTAGTTGAATTATGGCGCCGGAATAAAATTTGTTCTATAATTTGGGAGCAGCCAATCACCTTTTCTCTCTGATCTACATGGACGATCAGCTGATCAAGGGCTGCTTTTTTAGGGTCTCGTTCAAATCTTTGTCGCAAAGTTTGGAGAGGTATGTAGATCCTATTATTAAAATCTATCTGATTATCTCCTGTCGATCTGACCGGCTTATATTTTAATACTCCAACCACTTTAAACCACTGGTCTTTAATTCTGATCTCCTTATCTGGGGCAGCTTTCAATTTGAATAGTTTCCGGGCTATTTCACTACCCAGCACACATACTCTGTTTTTATAATCATTATCTCGAAAAGAAAAATAACCTCCGGATTGGAGCTTCAGTTCCATTAGTTTGAAATAGTAAGGGTTTATACCAATAATTTCAACTTCTTCAATAATATTTTCATTTTTAACACTCTGTCTAATTGACATTAATCCGGTACCATAATCTAAGTTTTCTATAATGTCTTGGAGAGCATCAACGTCGCCATCGTTTAATAAGCGGTCATTATTTTGCAGGTTTGCATTGGACTTGTTTTTAATTATTATGTTTTTTAATCCCAGAGAGCTGATTTGTTTTAGGGCCTTTTTTCGGGCTCCTTCACCAATAGCCAGCATAGAGATTACAGCGCCAACTCCAAAAACAATCCCGAGCATTGTCAGAAAAGTTCTCATGCGATGCTCTTTCATAGCCTGCAGGCTGATCATGATCTCCTCACTTTTGAGGAGTTGAAATAGTCTGGACGGGCCTCTTTCCCGCCATTGTTTTAAAATGTTCTTAATAAGTTTCATAATGATTTTTAAGGTCTAAATCTTCTTCTACTTCTGTCTCTTGAATGACTTTCTACTTGCTGTTGATTCTTATTTTTATCTTCGCTTAGGGTTTGATTTTTAATCTGAATAACATCGTTTACTTTTAGTCCGGATTGCACAATAGTAAAATCGCTATTAGAAATACCAGTTTTGATAGGACGGAAATTACCAGCTTTCGTGTACACTCCTGTTACTCCCTCTTTTTGGACGACTGCATCCAAAGGGATGGAGAGTGAACTATCGATTTGTTCGATAATAATTTGGCAGCGGGTGCTCATACCAGGTTTTAGCCTTTCATCATATTTATCCATTTCAACTTCAATATCAAATACTTTGTTACCTGTAGCACGATCCGTGCTTGCTAAAGAAGCAATCTGTGTAATTTTGCCGGTATAAACAGTATCCCGGATGGCTTCTACTCGAATATCAACTTTTTGGCCCAGCTTTATTTGAGAGATATCAGATTCGTTAACTGTTAATTGAACCTTTCTTTTATTTTGATCCGGAATTTCCAGAAGGGGCATGCCGCGCCAGGGTGTAGAGCCCACCTTCACCTTTTCTCGGCCACTACCACCCCAAATGGTTTTATAGACTACCAGCCCTTCACCGGGCGATGTTATTCTCAGCTTATCTATATCATCCTGCACCCGTTCTAATTCTAATTTTGCCTGTTTCCTTTTTAAGCGGGCTTTTTGTAATTCTTTTTGATTAATTTCTTTGGTGGATTCGATTTTATCAAGGAGCTGATTGTAAGAAATTTTACTCTTTTTGAGGCTATACTCGATCTCTTTCTGTTTATTTTCGGCTTCATAGATAGAGTTTTTGGCTCTCAATTTCATTTGTTCAAGATTATATTTTTCAATTTTTAATTGACTCTCCAGAGATGCCATTTCTTTTTTAATATTAGCCTGCTTGCTCTCATAATCAGCACAAGCATTTTCATAATTATTCTTGGCACTTTGGAGCCTTTCTTGAAATTGGCTTGCATCAAATTGGATTAAAAAATCGCCTTTCTGCACATAAGCACCTTCATCTACCATTTCTATAATACGAGTATCCCCATGCAAAATAGAAGGCGCCTTTATCAAGCGGGATTGAATTGCTTCAATAGTGCCTTTGGCATCTACTGCTTTAATAAATTTATCTCGTGTAACCGTATATAAAATATAATCTTCCTGCTGATTGGTAATAACATGTTTTGAAATTAGAAAGGAGATCAGGATAAGCGCGAGAATAATAATAGATACTTTGATTTTGCTAAATTTTTTTGTCATGATAATGCCTGTTTAAAATTCGGATATTTTTTGATTTGGTAATAAATGCATTTGACTATCCAGGGGCCCTTTAATAAAGGCTTTTCCTTCGCCAAATTTCACCAGTTTAATAGGAATCAAATGGTTATTTTCGGTCTTTACACAATAGGTGGAATCAGATTTAAACAGACACCACGAAGGAATACTGAGACAATTTTCAAATTGATCTATATTGATTTTGGCCTTTGCAGTTAGTCCGGGCTTTAGGCGATAATTAATATTTGAATTAATATTTATTTCTACAGGATAGGTTTTTAAATAAGACTGAGAATAATCGAAACCGACTATTTTTGATATATAAGCAACTCTTCCGGTAAAAGAAGTATCAGGGTAAGCTTCTACCTGAATAGTAGCTTCCTGGCCGGTTTGAAGCTTTAAGCGATCCACCTCGTTTAATTCAATTTTTACAATCATATTATCCAGATCGGGGATTTTAACGATTGGTTGCCCGGGAGAGACATTGTCTCCTTTTTTCAATTTGATATCACTATCTTGCCGGTTAAAATGGACAACTAATCCTCCTCGAGGAGCGAGGATTGAAAGTTCTTGTAAAGTTCTCTGATGATGTTTAAGCCGCACCCGGGATTGATTAATATCCATTAATACAGAATTCAGCTTGTTTTTATTTAATATTTTCTGTGCTGCGAGGTTTTGCTTTTCCTGGTCTAGAGAGAGTTCAGCTTTTTTGAGTTCAAGTTCAAGCTCCTTTCTTTCGTTTTCTGAACTATATTGAGCTTGCTCAAGACGGTTCTTATAAATCTGAATTTGAATGTTATTTTGTTCAATCTGGCGCTCGATGTCTCGAATTGCTTGTTGGTTTTGTTTAATTGTTATCTCTTTTTGAAAATTCTTTTCCTGCATCTCGCTTTGAACAGTTTGTATATCTTCCTGCACTGCATGCGGATCAAATTTTACTATGGTATCTCCCTGTTCTACATAAGTTCCTTCTTCTGCCAGGTATATTATTTGGTAGGCCATGCCCCAGTTTCGAGGTGTACTAATCACAGTAGAATTGGCAGAAGCCAGTTCTCCGGAGACAGTCATTTTATCAATAGGCTGGGTTTGTGGCAGATAATATTCTGCACCTGATAGAATTAGACTTAGAACTAATAGTAGAAAACCTATTCTCAACCATTTATTCATATTAAATTAAACCGATTATAAAAAATTGAACTATTTTTTGCTTTTTAGACCGGTTACACTATTCATTTGTTTGGAAATGGGATTCAAATTCTGAAATGACACGTGACATTGTACTACATACATCATCTCTGTAGGTCTTTGCAGCAACTTTGATAGCATTGTAGATAGCTTTGGAATTACTGCGGCCATGCGCCTTGATTGTAATTTCTTTAAATCCTAGAATAGGCGCGCCTCCATATTCGGAATAATCTGTGAATTCCTTG
>JAIPHI010000027.1 GCA_021735285.1 Fidelibacterota bacterium
TTGTTTTTTGTGATAGCATATTACTCTCAATTTATTAACTGCTTAATTTAAATAATTTACACCCTATGCTCAATTGATTTATTGATATTATTACAAACACAAAATATTAAAACATTGCTCAAAGTTGATACTATTTCAGCATAGAATTTGGAAATATTCTCCATTGATTATTTTAATTATCATCGAAGCTATATTGAATATTAAAATATAAAAGATTGTTATCATATTCATCCAGAGAACCTCTCATTTTCTCTTTTCTTAATAAATAATTAGCCTGGAGCTTAATATTTTCAATTGGATAATAATTTAAACCAAAAGTAATATTTTGATATACGTCCACCTCACCAGCTTCATCCCCTTCTGAAATCGGATTATAAAAATCATATCTAATTGTGGGTTGCAAATTAGCAAAAGCCCAGGACACCTCAGTGATTAACCCTGAATATGTAATTTTAGAGCTATTCGGCTTTCTTTCTCCTTGAATATAGCCTGTTCTAAATTTAATTGGCTGTTTACTAATTATCAGATCGCCACCAAAAGATTTTGCAAGGGGCTCTTTTTTAATAGGACTGCTAAAAAAGGCTCCCGCACTAAGTTCCCCCAATTTGTATTCGACTCTACCAATAAAACGGAGGGCTTCAGATTCATTATAAGTCGGAGCAGCCATACTTGGAGTATAGAGAGTCTCTGCCTGATTATTAGAGAACATAGTTTTGTAAATAAATTTATTAATTTCTCCTCCTATTTGAAGCCCAACACTTCTAAAACTTGTGTAACCATTAAAGCTATTCCATTTTTTAATTATCATAGATCTTTCAATGAATGTGAGTTGGCTGGAAGAAGTTAAACTACCAAATTTGGTCCCCGGAACTGAAAATCTACCCACCTTAATATTCAATAATTCATCAGGACTGTATTGTACAGCAGCATCCATTAGGGCAGGTTTTTGCTGGTTCCACCCATATTGAGCATACCAGGAAACATCCGGATTTATTTTTCCATAGGATTTCAGCATAACTCTTCTTATGTTAAAACCGGAGCCCTGCTTAGTGTAGGAGAACCAATTTTGTATAAATCCTTTAAATTTCAATTGTTGTCCTGCAAAAAGATTGCTGAATAGGAAGAAAAGAATAATTACAGCAATAGACTTAACACGATCGTTTAAAAACATATTTACTCCATTTTTTTTAGTACTTTTATCTAAGTAAAATATTTGAGCTTATCTACAATCACTTTACCTTCTACAAAGTCTGTAGAATCATTTAAACTATTATATTATATTTGTTATTCGATATAAAAGCTACCATAAAGTTACAAGCTAAATATATATTTAATATATACATCAATCTATCACTTTACAAGTTAACTAAATATGCTCCTCTTGATAGGTTACCAAATTATTCCTGGATAACCTTTGTTAAAATATTTAGCTGTGAGCTATCCCACAAAATTATTCCTGGATTGATATTAACATTTATTTGATAATTGTTATTTAAAATTCTATAGTATAGCAAAAGGAGAAAAAGATGAAGAAAGTAATATTGGTAGCAATTTTAGGAATAATGTCTATGATGCTGTTTAATTGCGGTGGAGCTCCAGGCTGGTATATGAAACCACCCCGTTCAAAAGATGCTTATTATGGCTCCGGTCAGGCTTCTAAAAGACGAGTAGAGATGGCTCGTCAGACTGCGGATGCCAGAGCTCGGGATGCTGTCGCAAGAACTGTCGAACTAAGAGTTTCCAACCTATTCAAAAATTTCATGCAGGAGAGCGGAGTAGGTGTAGAATCCGAGGCTTTGGAATTCACTTCTTCTGTCAGTAAACAGGTAGTCCACAATGTGATTCGAGGCTGTAAAATAGTTAAACGTGAAATGAAACAAAAGGGGCAATTATATCAATGCTATTCCCTGGCAGAATATAATACCGATTCACTAATTAATGAGACTAAAAAAGCTGCCCGTCATTATCGCGCCCTTTATAACGAGGCCAAAGCTAATATGGAATTTGAGGAATTGGAAAAAGAACTAGAAAAGTTGAGAGATGTTGAACATGAAAATTATTAGTTCTACATTGTTTCCAAAATACCACAATTTTAACAATATCATACGAATGTCATATATATTTACATTCATCTCATATTTTATTTTTTAATAATCTGGTCGAGGGCAAGCCCATCGTATCTAAACCTAACAAATTACATACAGTGTAGGTCTTATAACAATCTTCAAAAAAGTTGTCTTATAAATTGGCAAATATTATTATTTTGTAGACACTATTTATTTTCCCCCTTTAGCCTATTAAAGGTTTCAGTAAAATACACGACCCTATAGAGGTTGTCTTCGCTTGACAATGGGGATAGTCAAGTGGATAAAAATCTTTTGGTCTTATGCTATATCAGACAATACTTTTGCAAATTGTTATAACAGATAATTTACTTCAAACCTACCGAATACATAATATCCTTCATAATAACTTCGCAAAATATTAAAATATTTGACTATTACAATGCGCATATAATTGCGCATCATCACCAACTCAACCAATATTGAATTACTTTTTTTAGATTATTTATCGTCGAGAAAGAGTGATAATCTCCCAAATTAAACTAAACAGGTATAGGATTTGAAATAGTACTATACAGGTTTATTTGAAAATTTGATTTTAGGAGATTGTCATGAAGAAATGTTTTAGTAAGATTTCAACAAAAATTTTAGTTCTTTTCTTAATCACTTTTGTCCTTTCCAATGTAAGTCAGGGACAGAGTATCACCCTTGATAGCTGGCGCTGGAGTAAACAAAATTTTGAAGTAATGCCGGCCGCCAACCTTGGTCATGCAATGGGTAGTGCCATGTTAACCAATAGTCTGGAAAAAACAGGTCTGGATTGGTGGAAAGCTGACCTGCTTTCATTTGGTTTCGGGTTAGCCTGGGAAATCAAAGATGCTCATGTGTGGTATGAACATAATGGACTTGTTGGTGGTGAAGGTTTTTCAAAAATGGATCTTATAGCAGATGCTTCCGGAATTATAATCAATCGTGCTTTAACTTTTGCTGTTAATAAAATATTTAAAAAGAAGAGCTTTAAGAATTCAGGTATGAATGTTTTTGCTGTTAAATAATATAAAAAAAGATAAGGTTTCTGATTTGGCATCGCTCTTTAACATAATTGATAATCTTGGTTATTAATTAATATGTAGAATTCATTTCTATGATGCACGAATTCCATTCCAATACCAAGATAAATAATTTAGCGGGCACGTTACACATATAAATAAAATACCCCCTATAAAAATGATATAGTGCCCTTGAATCAAATAAACCCTTACCATGACAATCTTCAAATTCTGGGCACTATATCACACCCCTTATTCTAGATGAATAAAAAAATAAACAAACTATCATTATTATAATTCACATACAGCCATACATTCTTCCCTCTAAGAAAATTCAAAAGATTTACGGACCAATAATGTATATTATAGCATTTTTTAAAAATTGTGTTTTTCACTGGAAAATATAATTATAGCCATTTTCATAATAATTGTCTTATAACTCTGTATATAAAGATTTTTTAAAACTTATTTAGATATTTTTCCCTTCAGCCTATTGAAGGCTTCAGGAAAATCCACAACTAAGGATAGTTATGCTACATCAGACAAAACTTATGCAATTCACTATATATTAAAACTTATAATGAATTTCCCCTAAACCAAGTGTCGAGAAATTTTTTGATCAAAGTTACTATTGATGGTCTTGCAAAAAGTTTCGCTCACAAAGACCACAGCGACACAAAGTTTCTTATTTTCAGCATCTTACAATTAGATTATATAAGCCATTTTAAGACAAATGTTTATCTGCAATTCTATTCTAATAAAGCCACTTTCTGTGGAGCTATCACAATCGCAATAAATAAAATTTAGTGCTTTTTAAGTTACATACCGGAAAATTGATCCCAAAATACCAACTCCGGTTTAATTGGCATATTATTATGCTTTTATAATAATTAAATTGTTGGAGTTCAGAATATTTCAATTCTAAATATCTATTCACATAGCATTCATATAAATTAATCAGGCTCGATAAGATACTTTATGGTTAATTGAAAACTAAATATAATTCGGAATCTACTTTTATAGCGATTTTCAAATAAGTTGTCTTATAAAATGATATATATAATTTATTACAAATACTAGTTAAATCTATTTTCCCCTTCAGCCTATTGAAGGCCTCAGGAAAACCTACAACTAAGGATAGTTATGCTACATCAGACAAAAATTTTGCAAATCGCTATAATACCAGGATTCTGTAGTTGCTTTTGCCTCGCCACAAAAATAACCAATCACCGAAGTGATCCCCATGGAAAAAGGCGGCGACTGGATAATTAAATGCTAAAATTTAGCTCGTTATTCTGAAAATATTTTAACTGATATTTCGGAGTTATTAGATTCTCGAGGATTACTGCTTGAATCATTTTATAAAGTATATAACCACTTGTAATATCAATAATATGTAAAATTATGGTGAACTGGTAATATTAAAGGCTCTAAATTTTACAGCGATATCTCTCCAATTTCAATAATATCATTCCTGAGCAAACATAGAGCTAGTAATCTCGATAAGTCAGAAGTATACAACTGAATGCTATTGTTACTTTTGTCTTGAAACAAAAGTAACGGAAAAATTCAAGCCCTGACGAGAATTTACTAATTTTTAATACAGACACTTTACCTTTAATATTGTATCAGCAGTAAAAACATATTAATTAGAAGAATAAAAAATATTCAGATATATTCTATAAAGATACATCCTAATATTTATAAATAATTTAAACCAACTCCGAAATATTAGTTACATGACATTCCGCTCAAACAGTATATAGCGATTTGCAAAAGTTTTGTCTGATGTAGCATAACTATCCTTAGTTGTGGGTTTTCCTGAAGCCTTCAATAGGCTGAAGGGAAAAATAGATTTAACTAGTATTTGTAATAAATTATATCTATCATTTTATAAGAGAACTTATTTGAAAATCGCTATAAACTCACCTTACCGGGCTCAAATATATAGAGGTTCTTAACGCTCCATTCATGGAATCTTTTAACTCCTTTTTATAAAGCGGAGAAAAATTTAATAGTGTCCCTCATAGAATATTATATAGATATGAGGTATTTCATTGGAAGTCCTTTGGTTATTACTATTAATCATAAAGTGTATTATAGAGCTAAAAAAATTTATAGAGACTTACAGGCTTCATTTTTACAGATTAAGGCTTATGGAGCTGTTTTCCTTATATAGTGATTTTCAAAATAAAGGTTTTGATCAATATTTTAGAAGTATGCTTCAGCAAACTTCCCGATTAAATATTAGCAGACAAAAGTTTTGCAAATTCCTATATAATACTCTTCTATGATAAGATCATTAATTTTTAATAATTAGCGCGATTTATTATCTCTTAGTCTTGATTCCAATCGAATTCTAGTAAACTTTTGTAGATTTTAATTAGCATTTGAGTATTTTATGCAAATTTGTAAAAAAATGCTAAAGTTTATTGTATTCCATCCGATATTATAAATGTGATGCAGATATTTGAAAGAAAAAATAAAATCAAAAGTGGCAAGGATGCCACGTTAACAACACGGAGGTAATTATGAATGATTTAATGCGTATTTTTAGTAATGTTCAGGCTATGAAAGCCCGGCAAGCATTAGTTGAAGTTAATGGTAAAATTGGTAAGCACCAGCACCGGCTGGCTACGGGTAAACGAATTAATTCGGCAAGTGAAGACCCGGCCGGATATCAGCTGGCAAGAAATCTCGAAAGTCGTAAAAGAGGTCTCGATGTAGCTTTACAAAATGTCAGTAACGCTAGAAGTATTCTGAATATTGCTGAAGGTGGCTACCAAAATATTATGGATATTCTTCAGACTATCAAAGAGAAAGCTACACAGGCAGCCGATTTTGCTCTCAATGATTCTCAAAGGGGAGCAATTGAAGACCAGGTTGGTGAACTACTGAATGAAATAGACAATATCGTAGATGACACTACATACAATGATCTACATCTGATTGGAGATTCCGAAGATGGTGGTGAAGATCCTTTTACCGGTGATTTCCAAACCGGAGAAGGTAGTGAAGATCAAATGGCTGTAACTCTGCAACAAGCTGACTCGGCTGCTCTTGGCTTGTCTGGTTTAAGTTTAGCAACTGCTAGTGACGCCCAGGATGCGATTAATACAGTAACGAATGCGATCAATGTTGTAGCCAGTGATGTTCAGGATGTAGGAGAGTACAAAGTCAGAATAAATTCTAAGGAAAGTACTCTCAATACTCAATCCACAAACACCGAAGCTGTACGGAGTAGTATCGAGGATGCTGATTTTGCTGAAGAACAAATGGAAGTCACCAAATTGCAAATATTACAACAGACATCAGTTTCATCCTTAGTTCAGGCTAATAGTGCACCTCAGGTTGTACTCTCTCTTTTCCAATAAAATAAGCAAAACTGATATAGATTTTTTATGATTTAGTTCTATCTGTTTTTTCAAATTGTGAAAAGGAGGTACTATGACCAAAGAGATAATGGGTGTGAATGAGGTTGCCAACTATCTCAATATCAAGAAGCAAACTGTTTATAGGTTGCTACAAGATAAAAAACTTCCGGCTCTAAAGATTGGTGGGCAATGGAAAGTTAAAAAAGATCATCTTGATAAAATGTTTGATGAAATGTTGAACGAAAAGTTGAAAGAAATAAACGGCTAGAAAGTAACCTCTTTTTACCACAAAGCCCCGATGAAAATCGGGGCTTTCTTATATTTTAATCATACCAAAATATTTTCCATCCTCCGTTTTCTGATTTCCGGTTTGCATATTTTTTTTTCTCAGCCCATTGAGGGCTTCGAATAAAAACACAACTAGGGCTAGTTGTGCTTCATGGCATTTATCAAAAAAGATATTATTAATAAACAATATTTTAAAGTGTATTATGACTGTTTTCCGGAGCGGCAGTAAAATTATGGGCGATTTTATACATTACTATCTGATAATATAGCGATTTGCAAAAGTTTTGTCCGATGTAGCATAACTATCCTTAGTTGTGGATTTTCCTGAAGCCTTCAATAGGCTGAAGGGAAAGATAGATTTAAATGGTATTTATGATAAATTATATCTATTATTTTATAAGACAACTTATATGAAAATCTCTATAGGATCAAAATATTCAATATATCTAAAAAGTGGTAGTGTGTTAACAATTTTTTCTATGACATTTTTAAACAAAATTATGGTTGAAATAATTTTATAAATTTTTGTTTTTATAACAGAATATAAAATACTCAATCTGAAAAAAATATTCCGGATGATAAAATTCTGAATCATCATTATTTATGAATTTTGTTATTATTTATCAAAATTTATAAAGCTAATAGAAATAGAATAATTAATTAAATTATGATGGATTCTTACCGAGTTTATTTATAGGTCTTTGGAAATTGTAAATAATTCTGATGAATAAATCTTTAAGGAGTTAAACAGGTTAGTTTGAGAATCTAAATAATAGTTCGATGAATGTAATTATC
This sequence comes from Fidelibacterota bacterium, assembly GCA_021735285.1. Lineage (GTDB taxonomy): Bacteria > Fidelibacterota > UBA2242 > UBA2242 > JAFGTP01 > JAIPHI01. The sequence goes on from JAIPHI010000027.1 coordinate 7,570, forward strand.
AGAGGAGAAATTTTACGAGTCTCAGTATTTTATAAGACATAGTAAAAGAGGTGAAATCAATATTATATTGATCGAAAATAAAATATCATATACTTTTGATATATGTATAAATCCTGTTTATATTACAAAAGTTTAGATAAGGTAATGATAGACACTATTTTGATAAAAGGAATCCAAAATGGGTACTTCTGCTAATATTGAAGAATACATTGAAGAACAGGCTAATGAAAAAGATATCCGTCCTGATAATTGGGTAGATTTTCTGGAATATGTCAGTTTATTAGATAGAAGTACAATCATACAAATCCATAAAAATATAGAAAATGGCTTTTATGATGATCCCCTGATTTTTGATATAATAGTGCATGCAATTATTGAACAATCATTCCATTAATGATTTGAGTGTAGTATAATAGTGATTTGCAAAAGTTTTGTGTGATGTAGCATAACTATCCTTAGCTACGGGTTTTCCTGAAGCCTTCAATAGGCTGAAGGGAAAAATAGGTTCCACTAGTATTTTTAATAAATTATATCTATCGTTTTATAAAACAACTTATTTGAAAATCGCTATAATAAATGTTTTATATGTTTAAACATTAAAAAAATATTTAAAAAGTAAAAAAATCATCACCATGGTAGCCCTAAGTGCTGCATTGTATCGCTAACTTTATTTTTTACATATTGGTAGTCTTCATCTGTAAATTTTTCTTTATGCCCGCCCACAACACCTTTACCTTTATGAATTACATTTTCATGCAATCCCGGACGAACAGGATCATCTATAGGTTGATCTAGAATTGCACTTATTTTTTTTACTGTATTGTCAAAATCTAAATTTAATTCTCTATATTTAATTAGTGTGATATTTTCATTTATTCGGGCGTAATTATACCAGGATTCAACATGGTCTTGCCAGCGATTTAACATATCAGGGACCTGTTCTTTTTGGTATCTTAGAATTCCTCCTCGGGGAGCCGATCGGATAAAATCTCCCACAGAGGCGACTCGAGGTCCTTCATCCCAATCAAAATGTTTAATTAGTCGGAAAAAACTAGCCATTGTATCTCTTGGATCCCGATAAATATAAAATATATGAAATTGGTCAACTAAGTATTTTATAATTTTAGAAAAAAAAGAAAAGTGATGATGAGATTTTACTATATTTAAGATTGGTTTATTGTGCAATTTTTTGAAAAAATTTAATACGGCTTGAGCAGAATGAAAATTGATACCCAGCTCAAAGTCAAAATTAATCCAGGGACGGGAAATGTATGCAAAATTTTTATCCAGAGTGTTCATCAGAAAATGGGTGCCCGATCGTTCATGGCTAACTACCATTGCTTTCTTTATTGGCTGCGAAGCTAATTTTAGATGATTTGATTTGGCCATATTATTCTCATTTATTTATTTTATTTAGAAGTTTTCCGTGAAGCTGTTTAAAAACTGAATCCCAATCCCCTGAGGAGCTTTGACGAAATAATGTAGCCGTCGGATACCAGGTGGTACTTTTTTGATCTTGCATCCAACGCCAATCAGCGTTGCGGGGAAGTAATATCCAGGTTTCTTTGCCAATTGCTCCTGCTAAGTGGGCTACTGCTGTATCAACTGCAATAACTAGGTCTAATTTCGTGATTATACTCGCAGATTTCATAAAATCAGTTAAATAAGAACTTAAGTCAATCGTATTAATTCTATTATGAATAGTTTCTAATTCCTTGTTTTGAGGAGCTTTCTGCAAACTATAAAAAGTGACCTTATTTACATCAAAAAGAACTTTAAAGTTTGATAAAGGACAAGACCTCTGATCATCATTTTTGTGTAATGGTGAGCCAGCCCAAACAAATCCAACCCGCATATTACCATCATCACTAATAAGAGAAGAGTCCTCCTTCGGACCATGTGCTATATTTATATATGAAGAATCAGGGGTAATATCATTGACAGTAATATTCAAAATATTTGGTAAGCTCATTAAAGGACAGTGCAGATCAAACTCCGGTAAATCTGAGCTTCCAGTAATAACCTTGTCCACACCTTTTATAGTTTGCATTAAATTTTTTAAGGTTCGGGGAACCTGCAAAATAATCTTTTTAAATTTTTCCTGAGCCAGTCTTATGAAACGGGCGAACTGAATTGTATCACCGAAACCCTGTTCATGCCAGATTAATAGAGTTTTATCCTTTCGGACAGCCCCATGCCATCTTTTTTGAGGATAATTTTTCTGAATTACTTGAAAATCTTTTTTCTTCCAGCGCCATTCATATTCCTGCCAGCCCGCATTAAAATTACCCATTGTTAATAGTGTTAGAGCTCGATTCCAGTGGGCTTCTATATGATCAGGATTAAATTCTAAAGCCTGGTTTAAATGCTCGATAGACTTTTTAAATTTTCTCAAATTATAATATGTAGATCCCAGATTAGCATGAGCTTCGGCTGAAAGTGGGTCCAAATCCAATACTCTATTATAACAATCCAAAGCATTTTGGTATTGATGAGTACGATTGTATATATTACCTAAAGTAATTAAAGCATAAGTGTTTTCAGGTTCGAGCTGCAGCGCTTTTTTGACCAGCTTTTTAGCGCTGCTAAATTTAGCTTGCTCTAAATATATAGCTCCGGCATTATTCAGTGCGGGTGGAAAATCAGGCTTTTTAAGCAGTACTTTTTCATAAAATATAAGTGCTTCTTGTAAGTTATCCTGCTTGTGATACATTTGACCAAGGTTAAAATAACCACGATAGTAATTTTTATTATTTTTAATAGCCTGTTTATAAAGATTTTTAGCTCTAGCATACTTTCCCAAATTTTTATAAATATTGGCCAAATTATTGTATATCTCCGATGAGTTTGGATTAATCTTTATTGCCTGGTGTAAATATTTTTGGGCTATAGATAAATTGTCAAGTTGTTTATATGCTAGCCCTAACATATTATATATATTTGAATTATTGGAATTCAACTTAAGGGCATTTTGCAAGAAAGAAATAGATTTTGGATAATCTTTTTTATTATAATAGCATTTACCAAGATAGTAATTTGTTTCCCAGGAATCACTCTCTAATCTGTGAGCTTTCTTCAGGTAGAATATAGCTTTGTGGATATTATTTCTTTGTAATTCTATCTTACCTAAAACAATATAGGGTGACAATAATTTTGTATTATTACTGATTGCCTGTAATAAAGCTTCTTCGGCTTTGCTGAACTTACCTAATTCGTAATAATTACGGCCTAAATCTGTATAATAATCCGCTTGATGGGGGTTAATTTCAATTGCTTGTTTTAAAAATTTTATTGCCTGAGGATAAAATTTTTGTCTGTTTCTAATACAGGCTAATAAATAGTTATGGTAGTCATCATCCTTTGCTTGCTTTAATAGCTTTTGGAGGTTCTCTTCTGCCTGTTTTAATTTCCCATTATGAATTAATTCCTCGATTTTTGAGGAACTTTTTTTATCTGAGATTTTTCTTTTTTCTAGCTTGGCCCGAATTTGTTGGAATACCTGCTTCCAGTCACCGGGCTTTTCCTGTCGGAATAGTCTCATTGTCGGATACCAGGGGGTGTCCTGGCGATCAAGCATCCAGCGCCAGTCAGGATAAAAAGGTAGTAGCAGCCAGACTGCCTGTCCCAGTGCTCCGGCCAGATGGGCAACGGAAGTGTCAACTGAAATTACCAGGTCCATTTTTTTAATAATAGCAGCGGTGTCGGCAAAATCATTGATGATCGGGCTCAAATTAATAATACTAGTTGAAGATTTATTTTGCAATTCGGTATTAGGCTCCCCTTTCTGAATACTAAAAAGTTGAGTACCTGAGATTGTGGTTAAATTTTCAAAATGCTCTAATTGACAAGAACGACGATGGTCATCCTGATATTTTTTGTTACCGGCCCAGGCAAATGCTATATTGTATGATTTATCCTTAGTGTCTATAGAATTATTAATTTTCTGCTGAGTTTTTTTATCAGGTTTAAGATAGGGAACTGTGTTTGGAATTGTCTCTTCATTAGTTTTAAAAACGCGAGGTAAGCTTAACATTGGTAGGTGATAGTCAAAATCAGAATTAGGATCATCTTTATCAATTATTGTATCTATCCCGGAAATGGATTTAAACAGCTTTATTAAACTGGACTGACATTCTATTATTAATTTTCCCACCCGTTTTTTTACAAGCGGAGCATACCTTATAAACTGAATTGAATCTCCCAGCCCCTGCTCAGCCCATAATAGTAATTTTTTGTCTTTTATAGTCTCTCCCCGCCATTGAGGGACTTCAAAATTGCGTTTGTGCTGGCCTTGCAATTTCCAGCGATATTCATATTCCTTCCAGCCTTTTTTAAATTTTCCCAATAATAAATATAATAGGGAGCGGGAAAAAATTGCTTCGTAATAGTTTGGCTCTAATTCTATCGCTTTGTTATAATAATTAAGAGCAGACTTAAAATCACCCTTGCTCTGGAGGACATTAGCAAGATTGCCGTAAAAGCGCACAAAATCTTTATTCTTTGTGATTCCTTTTCTGAAAATAGCTTCAGATTTATCTAAGAAGCCTGCCTTTTTATATGTTAATCCGAGTCTATTATAAGCTTCCATATAATCAGGAAAAGATTCTATTAAATATTTGAGAATATTAATTGCCTTTTTAAAATTATTCCTATTTTCCAGTATAATAGCAATATTTAAATAGACATCAGGAACATTGGGATTTAATTCACTGGCAATTTTATAGCTATTCAAAGCCAGGCCTGGCTTGCCGATCTTGTGTAATGTATTAGCCAAATTATAATAGGCATTGAAATAGTCATTTTTTAGTTTTATGGCTTTTTTGAAATTTTCTATCGCTGCATTATACTGATTATTTTGATCGAGTATAAGCCCTATTTCATTATATAATTGAGGGGCATCGTTATTGATTTTAAGGGCTTTATCAAGATATTTATGAGCCTCCATAAATTTATTCTGCTTACGCGCACTTATCGCTAATAAATGCAGCAGGCGCCAATCACCTGGTAGTTGGTCACAGAAAGAGTGAATGATTTGTTCCGCCTCTGTATATTTACGATTCTGAATTAGTTTTTTACTTTTTTCTAATACTTTGCTAATTGTCATTTGGTTTGTCATAAATAATTAAAGTCAAAATCAGTTACATAATATTAACACTAAAGATTTACAAAAATTAGACCATCTTAAATTATGGTTATTATTATTCGAATTTTATTAAGATTGTAGGATTTTATCATATGTTATCATATTCTCAAAAAAATAGTATTATTTTGCTTAACGATGGCCGATTTTATCAAATTTGATTAAATATTTTAAAATGTAATTCAGATTGTTGCTCATTAAGCCCTAAAAATAAAATAGTGCTAAGAAAAACCGATATAATTAAATGAGAGTTTTGGTAGTTTTTTGATAATTGGAATCGAAAGAAAGAAAAGTGAAAATGCTAAAGATGTAAATTTTTAGGCATGGAAAGCCAAATTTAACACGGAGGTAAATTATGAGTTTAACACGAATTGCTGCAAATATTCAGGCAATGAATTCCTTGCAGTCACTTAAAAAAGTAAATAGCAAAATGAATCTTCATCAAACCCGCTTATCTACTGGAAGGAAAATTAATTCTGCTGCTGACGACCCGGCAGGTTTTGCGCTGGCTCGGGGTCTGGAATCAAGAAGAAGAGGTCTGGACGTGGCCTTACAAAATGTTTCTAATGCAAAAAATATTTTGAATGTTGCTGAAGGTGGTTATCAAGCACAAATGGATATTTTACAAACAGTCAAAGAGAAGGCAACTCAGGCCGCTGATTATTCATTGTCAAGTGCCCAACGTTCAGCAATTGATGATCAGGTTACAGCCCTCTTGAATGAAATTGATGACATTGAAGACGAAACAACTTTTAACGATAATAATCTTATCGATGGAAGTTACAGCGGAAGCTTTCAAACTGGAGAAAGTTCAAGTGATCAGATCAGTGTTTCTCTGGCCAGTTCGAATTCAGGTTCTATGGGTGCCAGTGGCACAGATGTTAGTTCGGTCGATCTGACAACTGCTGGTGGTGCAAGTGCTGCTATTGATACTGTCTCTTCTGCTATTGATAGTCTCTCTGGTGCTATCCAGGATATAGGTGAATATACTGTACGTCTCAATTCCAAAGAAACTTCTCTGTCCACAGCATCAACAAATACAGAAGCGGTAAGAAGTAGTGTTGAAGATGCCGATTTTGCAAAAGAACAAATGGAAGTCATGAAATTACAGATTCAACAACAAACTGCTTTATCTAGTTTTTCTCAGGCGAACACATCTCCACAGAGTGTACTTTCTCTGTTTGGATAAGAGCGCTGAAAAAAATGATTGGGGGTGGGAAATTTTTTCCACCTCCAATTTTTGTATTTTTGATTATTTGATATATTGAAATTGAAAATTTAAAGATACTTATACATTTCAAGTATTTATCTCAATGGCATGAATGTTGATATATAATTATCTAAGTAATAAATAGGAGTTTTAAACTATGAATGCTAATCCCTATTTGAAACATAGACAGGCAAATACAAAAGGGAAAAAGACTAATCCATATCTAGTCCAAAAAGTTCTAAGTGCAAGTCCCGAAGAACTTATTCTTTATATTTATGATGCAGCGATTGCAGCTTGTGGAAATTCGGATCAGAGCAAAGCTGCAGAAGCAATCCAAGAACTCATTAATGCCCTAAATTTTGAAAAGAGAACAGTAGCCAATACTTTTTACCAGATGTATCAACATATTCTTCATCTTATTCATAATAATAAATTTAATCGGGCCAAGGAACTTATCAGGGAGATCAGAGATACCTGGGCTCAAGCCATGAAACTGGAATAAGGAGCATAAATGGCAATTCAATTTGACAGCGAAACAATAGATCTATATGTTCGGCAGGCAATGCAGTCCGAGAAGAAACCTCGTGAGAATCTTGTAGAAAGGAAGAAAGAACTTAATTCTCGAAAAGATGTTCTCTCAGACCTGGATTCCAAATTATCAACGTTGAATACTAAAGTGGAAACACTGAATGATCCGATTATTGATAATTTTGCTGTCAAAAATGCTACTAGTAGTGATTCTGAAAAATTTACATTATCGGCTACCAGTTCGGCCAGTATCGGAACTCATTCCATTTCGGTCGAACGCCTGGCTAAATCCGATACAAGAGTTTCCAAACAATATAATGATACAGGTACTGATTTTTCATCGATCACTACTGATCAAACTTTTTCCATTGAAGTCGGTCATCCAATAGATGGTGATGAAACCAATCGGGAAACAATAGATATTACCATTGCAGCTGATACTTTTTCAAAATCAAATAGTGAAGTCCTGGATGATATAGCTGATGCTATTAATAGTGCTATGTACACTGCTGTTAATAATGAAACTATAAAAAGTGATGAAGTCGCAAATGCTTCGGTAGTGACCGAAACAACAGGAAAATCACGTCTGGTTTTTCGTAGTGCAAATTCAGGATATAAATATAGGATGGATTTTTCAGATAGTACTGATGGACTATTAAACAGCCTGGAGATCAATAGTAATGTAGAATCCAGCGGAACAGCGGGCGGATATATCGTAGATCCTGGAACTTCTTCTACTGATAGTATGCTGAATTCGAAATTTACAGTAGATGGTCTTGATTTTTATCGGGATAGTAATAATGTTTCGGATGCAATCAAAGGGGTCACGATCAATATTTTGGATACTTTTTCCTCTCAAGAAACTATTACTGTTAGTACGGATACAGATTCTGTAAAAGAAGATGTTAAAGCCTTTTTGAATAGTTATAACAAAGCTCTGGATTTTTTGGATAAGAATACTACTATTGATCCTGATACCTATGAGACCGGCGCCCTGGCAAACGATTATACTTACCGGGGTATTATTACGGATTTTCGGAGTATTATTTCCGATAGGGTAGAGAGCGTGAGCAATTCCGATTATAACAAATTGTTTAATATTGGAATAGAACCTGATGAAAATGGTAAATTGTCAATTGAAGATTCTGAAAAGTTCGAAGAAGCCCTGGAAGCCAATCCATCAAATGTGGCAGATATATTTACAAGTAGTGATGGAATAGCAACTCGTCTGGAGGATTATTTAGATAATTATATAAGGACAGGTGGCTCTATTGATAGAAGTAAAAATAATATTGAAAGCAATATTGTAAATTTGAATGATCGGATTGAAATGTGGGATGATACATTAGCTCAAAGGGAAAGTCAGTTAAGAGAAAAATATTCGAGAATTCAGGAGATGTTATCGCAATTGAATAATCAACAAAGTTTCTATAATTCTGTTTTTTAATGAAAGGGATATTAACCAAGTGGTGGCATTATGAATGATCTAAATTCAATAGAAATAAATTTAAGTGTAAAAAAGCCTGTTACTGAGTCCAAATCCTCTCAACCTGAAAAAAATACTGCTATTCAGAATCGGGGCGAAAGTAACAAAATAAAAAATCATAAAATAGATCATGAGTTATTTGAATCTGCAAAAAACCAGGATAATAAAATAGTAGCTCCAGGAATAGACGAATTAATGGAAAAAATTCAACAATATGTAAATACCTTTAATACAAAACTCTCATTCTCTTACGATGAAGAACAAAATAGACCTATAATTTATGTAATAGATAAAGAGAACAATGAAGTAATTCGTCAGATTCCACCTAAAAAAATGTTTAAATTGATCAGGAATCTGGAAGAGATCAGAGGTATAATATTTCAGGGACAGGCCTAATGGATCAAAAAAATTATAAAACCTTGCTGCGAGAGAAAGCGCAATATTTCAAAGATTTATTTGGAATGACTAAGAAATTTTTGAACTATTCAGATAGAGAGGGTTTAGAATTAGGAGATATTGATAAATTTTTAAAAGATAGACAGAAAATAATCCGGCAAATCCAGGAACTTGATCAGAAATTAGCCTCCAAAGGGAAGGGTAAAGGTAATATTAATAGAGATATAGCCGATATATCCAGAAAACTTGTTGATTTTGATGATAGAATTTTTAAGATTTTATCGGAAAAAAAGGAAAAAATTATTAAAGATTTTAAAAAAACTAACGATATTAAAAATAGGAATTCCTATAAAAAGGGGAATCCAAAAAAGTTAGTTGATATAGAAGGTTAATGAGATGTCAATAATTAAGGACATATCAGACTCGCACAAGAATTTGGAAAGAACCGATCGGGAAAATAGAATTGATCGGGAGAAACGGGTAAAAAACAAAAGTAAAGAATCCGATTCCGTTACTAACAGTGATCAAAAAGATCAGGTTCAGATTTCTTCCTCCGGTAAATCCATGATGGAAAGTGTCTCTATGCTTTCGAACTATAAGCAATACATGGAGAAGATTGAAAATCTGGATAAGGAGGAATTGAAAGAGGTTCATCAGAGGATCAAAGAGAATTATTACGATGATCCTGAAGTGATTGATAGTATTGTTGATTCTCTGAGCTCATCACTGCCTGAATCTCCCGTCAATAGTGTTGAAACCGATGCCCATCAGGACGATCTTCAGATCTCTTCTGAAAGATTAAATGAGATTAAAGAAAATATTGACCAAAATAAGTATGATAATGAAGAAGTCCTGGATTCAATCGTTGATAGATTATTAGATCCCGAATTTTTGTAAATTATAAGTAAGTGAGTCTGTCTTAAATCAGAAGGTTGGTGGAATATAAAAATAGATAAAATTTTATCTATCTGGTTTTTGTATGCAGATCTTTTGAATAAAGTTGACTCTTTTTGACTGATAAGCAAATTTAAATTCACCCATTATCTCATTATATATAGACTTTTATTAAATATTTTACTGCTATCTAAGCATATATTAATCATGGTAAGTTTTTCATGATCATGATCAATGTTGAATGATTTTTAAGTATCGATATTTCGGATTTATTACTTTCTCGAGAATTACTGCTTGAACTATTTTAAAAAGGCTCTCTAAGATTTATTATGATTCTGGTTAATGGTAATAGGATACATATTCAAGCTTGTAATTAGATTATATGAAACCAATTTTGCTCTATCAGAAGGATAGAGAATATGCAGAGGATAACAGTTAAAGTGTTGGAAAGAATTTATAGAGAATAAAAAAGACTATTTATGTCTTCAGTAATCATAGCTGATAAATCAAAAAAATATTTCCCTTTTCCTTTTTCCCTCAGCCCATAGAGGGCTTCGGATAAAAAACACAATTAAGGATAGTTGTGCTACAAATGAACTACCACAAGGCAGAGCCTTGAGGAATTATTAGATTATCTATTCCAGAAGGTGCTATCCATTTTTTATTACTTTTTCAAGCTTGGCAATCATAAAGTAACTTAGAGAGCCTTTAAAAAACATATAAACAACTGTAATATCAACAATATGAAAAATAATAATATACTGGTAATATTGCAAACCCGAAATTTTTCAGAGTAAGATCTCCAATCTCAAAAATATCATTCTTGAGCGAACCTAAAGAGCGAGTAATCTCGATAAGTTAGAATTATACTACGGAATGTTATTGTTACTTTTGTCTTGAAACAAAAGTAACGTAAAAATTCAAGCCCTGACGAGAATTTACTAAAAATTTAACTGTTCCTCTAAAACCATTTAAACTTAATTTATTATCGACTTAAACAAACCCCGAAAGATTAGTTAAGTATATATTTTTTTAATGTTTGATAATTAACTATGAAATTTTTCATGTCCTTGACTTTTTTACAGATATGCACAGAAAACTCTAAAGACTCTTGCTATATTTAATAGCCATAAGAAATACTTTATTGTGCACTTTTTGATAGATTTTGCAATTTATGGACCAGCTGTGCAGCTTTTTTTCTATTGCTTAGCTTAGCATATAAACCCGCAGCTCGTTTTAAAGCCAATCTGTTATTGGGCTCGATATTTAATATGCTTTTATAACTTTTAAGAGCAAATTTATGAAAGCCTTTCTTTATTAGATTAATTCCTATATTATGCAAGAAATGGATATCCTTCTGATCAAAACTAGTCTGCAATTCAAATAAACTCTCAAATTTTTTACTATCACCGAGTTCAATTGCCAATTGGAATGCTTTTTTAAGATAATTACTCTTATTATTATAGGAATAGGCTTGGACAAAATTTTTGTATGCCAATTCACGGTTTTTCTGTTTATAATAGAGATTAGCAATTGTAAATAAAACTCTATCTTTTTCAATAATTACGTCAGTTGAAATTTGTTTACCTGATTTATTTATAATAGCACTATTTATTAATATCTTATTAAGGTGTTGGATTGCCCGGGAGTATTCTTTTCTATGCTCTGCCAATTTGTATAAAAGATAATATCCACCCACCTGAGTTTTAACTTTATCTATGGATTTTTCAACATATTTTTGACAGGTATGAAGATCTTTTACTTTGAATAATTCTTCGGCCATTACATTCAGGAGAGAAACTGTCATATCTGCTGGTAACTGATGTAGCTGATAAGCTTTCTTATAATGTTTAATAGCCTGGTTATGTTTTCCATTCAAAGCAAAAAATTGACCTAATGTATAATGGGCATAGGCGTTTTCAGGTTCTTCTTTAACCATTTTTTTGAGCAAATATCTGTTTCTATCATTTTTTTGTTTTTCTTTTTCACCGGTATAACTATATCCAAGATGGAGTAAATTAACATTTGATTCTCTGATTTCACCACCTATTTCTTTTAAACTTGGGGATATCTGCTCATGGATTCGACCACTGAAATATATATCTTTATAGTTTGTGAATAAACGATGACCATCCGACATTAGGATCGTTTTTTTGTCCTTTTGTAAGTTTTGAATCTGGAATTTGTATGCTATGGGATATTTTTCTTTTCCTATTAGTCCTTGTAGATGCGTTTTGGAATCCGGAAGTAATCTCTCATCTGCATGCATTCACAATATCCACTCGCTTTTAGCATGTTGTATAGATTCATTCCGCGCTTGTC
>JAIPHI010000028.1 GCA_021735285.1 Fidelibacterota bacterium
GAAATGAGATTCATGAATCTGATTATTACGCTTATAAACGTGATCTTTATATTTGTACCAGTGATGATGGAGCTACCTGGTCAAATCCGATAAATATCACTAATACACCTGATCTGGATGAAAACGAAGTCTCGGCTTTTGACGATGTTATAGACAATAAATTACATATCACTTACACTGAAGATCAATTGCCTGGTAATGATATGATGTTGGTGAGCACTTTCAAATACGATGATCAATATGCAGGTCCTTATCAGACTAATGATGTATATATCAAGCATATGGCTGTTGATCTAGGCGGAGTAGGAATTGATGATGGTAAATTAGCCAGAAATTTCAAGCTTGAACAAAATTATCCTAATCCATTCAATCCTACAACTAAGATATCCTACAGTATTCCTAGTATTAGTAATGTAAAACTGATGGTTTACAATATATTGGGACAAAAAGTCAAAACACTGGTTGATAATCAACTTATCGCTGGAAATCATACAGCTATGTGGGATGGCACCAATGATGCAGGTTCTCAAGTTTCAAGTGGAATCTATATTTATAAATTGAAAACTAAGGCTGGTGTTAGAGTTAAGAAAATGGTACTTCAAAAATAGTCATAAACATGGATTAAATATAAGGGGTAGAGTAGTAAAAACTACCCCTTATATTTTAAGTTAATTCAAACATTATATAGTTGTGGATAATAATATTGATATTAGGGTAATTGAAATTGTTATTGAAAAAAGAAGATATTAATTTAAAATGTTTGCTAATCATGTGAGTTTATCTCAATAATTAATTTTATAAATCGGGATGTCTTTTTATGAAAATGTTAAAAAATAATAAAAAATTGATTCTATTAGGCTTAATATTTTTAACCTGTTGCTTCAATTGTTCGAAAAATAATATTGAAAAGCCTTATATAATGAAAATTGATAATGTTATACTAAGAAAAAGCATCTTTATCAGACGTTTCAAATATACAAATACTTTTAAAAATGGCGAAGTTACAACTAATAAAATGATGGATTTTCTTAATAGAGTTTATAAACCTGAATTATTGCTAGTAAAAGCTGCTTATGAAAAAGGTTTGAATCAGGATAAATTTTTTAAAAGTAGAATGAACCAATATGAAAAGAATTTAATTTCCTCTGCTCATCCTATCTTTTCTCAAAATATTATAATTCAGGATAATCAATTACGGGAATTTTATAAAAAGAAAAACAAAGTTTATACATTAAAAGTGATTAAGACGCTTACTTATAAATCAGCAGATTCATTGTATCAGCGAGCCCAAAGCGGAAAACAATTAAAATTACAAAAACCTGATAGTAAGATGCCCAATTCTTTCCCCTCCTATAAGATACATAAAAATATTACTTTAGGAGAAAAAATACATCCGAAGGTATCTCAAAATTTATTAGAAAATTCTGAGGCGAAAGTTTTAAAGCCAGTTGAGACCTTTCCTTTTTGGACAGTAGCTCTTGTTAAATCGGAAAGAACGAAGCAATTACCTCCTTATTCCGGATACAAAGAAGAATTGAAAAAGGATTATGAACCAATTAATAGAGAAACGGTTATTCAACAATATTTGGATCAAACTAAGGATTCTCTAAACTTTAAAGATCATAGTCAGAAATTTTATAAAAAAATTAAGAATGCATTTGAATCTAAAAATAATAAAGGAATAATAAATAAGAGGAAATTTGATCAAAAAGTACTTAAACAACCAGTATTTATTTCATCTTTGGATACAATTGATTTAGATGAAATTATAACAGAATACAATTTGAATGCAACTAAAACCCAACCCTTACTTAAAACAACTGAAGATGTGAAAGCTTTTTTCAATACGATCGCAAATCGAGAATTAATGTTTAATGATTTAATAAGGAATGATATAAAATTTCCTGAGATTATCACTGATAAAATAGTTAATAAAAAATATGCTATACTGAGAGCTAATTTTCTCAAAAGGATCAGCAATAATATTGAGATAACTGATCAAGAGGCACAGGATTATTATTTTCAAAACAGAGATAAGTATAAGGGTGATTTTAACAATGTAAAGGCTAATATATATCGAAGGATAAGAACACAGAAAGCAGAAGAAAAGATAGCTCAAATAAAATCTAAAATTCAAGCTAAATACGGAATAAAATATAATAAAAAGTTAATCAGAGAAATTGCTGAGCAATTATCTAAAGACAATATTAAATAATTAATAAAAGAAATAGATAGTCCAAGATAAGTTCAAAGAAGGAGTCTTAGGTTGAATCTTACTTTAATAGATTGGGGTATTGTTGTCATAATGCTGGGAATTATGAGCAGTGGTATATTTTTTAGTCGCAGACAGATGCGGAGTGTGGCTGACTATTTATCAGCAAATAGGTCCGCTGGTAGGTATTTAGTAAGTGTTTCAGAGGGTATTGCTGCCTTAGGTGCTATCACTATAATAGGCTATTTTGAACAGTACTATGAATCAGGATTTACAATGATGTGGTGGGATCTGACAATGGTATTCTTTCTACTAGTAGCATTTGCTTCAGGATGGGTTGTATATAGATTCCGTGAAACTCGCTGTATGACAATGGCTCAATTTTTTGAAGTAAGATATAGTAGTAATTTTAGAATCTTTGCTGGAATTTTAGCTTTTGTTTCGGGATTGATTAATTTTGGAATTTTTCCTGCTGTAGGAGCTAAATTTTTCATCTTTTTTTGTGGATTACCTGCAACCATTGTATTATTTGGATTACCGATTTCAACCTATGTAGTGGTCATGATGTTCTTATTACTAATTTCATTGACCTTTGTTTTTGTTGGAGGACAAATTTCAGTAATTGTCGCGGATTTTATTCAGGGTACATTCGTTAATCTGGTTTTTATTATAATTGTTATATATTTTCTATTTAATTTTGATTTTAGTACAATTTTTGAAGCACTAAGAAATGCACCTCAGGATGCTTCTTTGATTAATCCCTTTAATACAAGTAAAGCTGAAGATTTTAATTTCTGGTTCTTCTTAATAGGTGTAATCGGCTTCTTTTATAATATGTTGTCCTGGCAGGGCACCCAAGCTTATAATTCGTCTGCTGAAAATGCTCATGAAGCTAAAATGGGAAAAGTTCTATCTATCTGGCGGCAAGTGCCTCAAAAAATATTCTATGTTTTTGTACCTGTATTGGCTTATACAATTTTACATCACCCTAAATTTTCCGGAATTGCTTCCGAAATCAAAGCTACATTAAGTAGTATTCCTGCTGATAAAATACAGAGTCAAACACGAGTACCATTAACCCTCACAAAAATTTTACCTGTAGGCTTATTGGGTAGTTTAGCTGCCGTTATGTTGGGGGCCTTTATAAGTACTCATGATACTTATCTTCATTCCTGGGGTTCAATCTTTATCCAGGATATAGTTTTACCTTTTAGGAAGAAAAAACTGAAAAAAAAGGAGCATATTAAATTATTACGGGCTTCCATTGTCGGAGTCGCGATATTTATCTTTTTCTTTAGCCTTTTATTCAAACAGACTCAATACATATTTATGTTTTTTGCGGTTACCGGTTCTATATTTGTAGGAGGAGCTGGAGCTGTGATAATTGGTGGATTATACTGGAAAAAAGGCACTACAAAGGGAGCCTGGGCATCTTTGATTGTCGGGTCTGTAATTTCCACTGGTGGAGTAGTGATCCATCAAATTGATCCTGATTTTTCAATTAATGGTCAATGGTTTTGGTTAATTGCCATGGTTTCTGCATCTTTTACATATATAGCTGTATCATTATTGGATAATAAAGAAGTTAATTTAGATAAGTTGCTGCATAGGGGAAAATATAAGATCGAAGATGATGAAGTTAATATCCAGAAAAAACAGATCGTTGGAATAAAAAGGTTACTCGGCGGAGAAGAATTCTCTAATATTGATCGCATGATTTATCTCATTACTTACATTTGGATTTTTGCTTGGCTAGCAATATTTATTATTGGAACAATTTTAAATTATACACACAATTTAACAGATAAACAGTGGATGGGATTCTGGAAGTTCTGGACGATTTCAAATTTATTTACTGCAATTGGAATCTTTATCTGGTTTACAATTGGGGGAGTTAAAAATTTGATCTCAATGTTTACCAGATTAGATACTCTTCAAAGAGACGATACCGATAATGGAGAATATATTCATAAATAAAGTAGTGTATAATATTTATGATCAGGAATGACGTTTGTAGGTTTGGACTAAGAAATCGAAACCCATATCATTTTAAAATGCTATCCCTTGTCAATAAAATATTTTAAAATGTCTATTTTATAAAGATTGAAATAATTTATTTGAAAGGATTATTTTATGTATCACTGGAAGGTCTTTAAAAAAGTCTATTTACTACTATTTTTCATAAGTATATTTTCTGGCATTTTACAGGCACAAACAGGAAAAATTAGAGGAAAAGTGATTGAGGATGCAACTGGCGAACCTTTACAGGGTGTTAATGTTGTTGTTAGGAAAGCCTCATTAGGTGCTGCGACTGATGCTTCCGGTAATTTTGTGATAGTTAATGTACCGCCAGGTAAATATAGCATTGTTTTTTCTATGATAGGATATCAGAAATATATTCTAAAGAATGTTGAGGTTTCTGTTAATAGAACAACTAATGTGAATGCGGAATTGAAACAAGGAACGATTGAAGGGAAAACTGTAGTTGTTCAAGCAAAAAAAATAAGCGTTAAAAAGGATCAGACCAGTACAGTTAAAAATATTGATTCTGATCAAATATCCTCTCTTCCCATTGAAAATGTCAATGAAGTAGTTTCTATGCAAGCAGGTGTTGTACAGGGCCATTTCAGAGGCGGAAGAGCAACAGAAGTGAACTATATGATCGATGGTATGTCTGTGAATGAAAGTTATGGAGGGGAATCCCAAACAGCTCAGGTAGATCCCGATGCTGTGCAGGATATAGAAGTTATTACCGGTGTATTTAATGCTGAGTATGGAAGAGCAATGAGCGGTATGGTAAATATTATTCCCAAAGAAGGCAGCAATGAGTTCCATGGGAAAGTAGCAGGTCTATTGTCGAATTACTATACATCGCATGATATATTTATTGGATTGGATAATGCGGAGGTAAATAGAAATCAGGATTACAAATTTATGCTGGGTGGGCCGATTTGGAAAGATAAATTAACCTTTTTTACCAATATTAGGTATAGGAATAATGAAGGATACTTAAATGGCCTGAGAAGATTTAATGTAGATGATTATACGGATTTTAATAGAGAATTTATTGTTACCGGAGAGCATCCGAATACTCCTTGGGCGGTAACCAAAAGAGATTTTCTTGAACAAAAATATTCAAAAGATGAGATAGATACTACAATCAATGATTTAAATACTCCATATTATTATTCAGAGCATACTGGTGATAGCGCTTACGTTCCAATGGAATGGGATAAATCCACGAATATTTTAGCCCGTTTAACCTTTAAACCGACAAGTAGAACTAAAGTTAATTTGACTTATATAGATAACAATCACCAGTGGCAAGATTATAACAATTATTACAAATTCCGTCCTGATGGTAGGGCTACCAACTTTTCCCGTTCTCGTACTTCTTATATTCAATGGAATCAAATGATTACTAATAAGTTATTCTATAATATTAAGGTTGGTTATAATGAAGAAAATTATGAGGAATATTTATATGAGGATCCTCTTGATGATAGATATATTAATTTTAATTATACCGGACGACAGGGCACAGGCTTTGCTACAGGAGGACAGGCTACCGGTTATTACCAACGAGTTACCGGCAAGTTAAATGTGAATGGAAGTATCAATTGGCAAATAAATCAGCAGCACGGCATAGAGACAGGATTCGATTATATTCAGCATAGACTGAAAATTAATCCGGTCTATGTTAGAAATAAATATGCAAATAAGGATGCTTTTCAGAATAAGGTCTGGTACAACGAGGAACAACAAGAAGTATATTTTAAAAATGAAGATTTGTTTGAATTAGAACTTTTGCCGGAAGAGAGTATCTCTATTGATAGATATACCAAACGGCCCTATGAATTTGCATATTATATCCAGGATAAAATGGAATTTCAGGATATGGTAATTAATGCCGGTGTTAGAATGGATTATTTTAATCCAAATTCTCAATATCCATCAGATTGGCGAAACCCGGCTAACCAATTGAATAGACCTGACAGTACTACTTATTCTTATGCTGATCCTACTATTCAGATCAGTCCCCGATTCGGCCTTTCCTATTCATTAGGTTCAGAGGCAACTATCCATTTTGCTTATGGACATTTTTTCCAGATACCACAATTTTATGCTTTATATAGTAATAGTGATTTTATGATTCCGGCTAATGATTATGCCACAACACTGGGTAATCCTAATATCGAACCGGAACAAACTGTAAAATATGAAATGGGATTACAACAACAGTTAATTCCGGGCATGATAGTTAATATATCTGTTTTTTATAAGGACGTCTATAATTTACTAACCACCAAGGTCGTAACAACCTACGATGCTATCAAATACGGTTTATATAGTAATAAAGACTATGGAAATACAAAAGGTGTGGAGTTGAAGATGGATTATGTTAGTGGAAATTACTCGATTGGTCTTAACTATACACTGATGTACACCCGCGGCAATGCCAGTGCTCCGGCAACTACTTTTAATCGTCTTGCTCAAAATATGGATCCGGTTCCTAAACTTATCCCAATGCCCTGGGACCAAAGACATACCCTTAATCTATCATTGGGATATCAAACTGAATCCTATGGTATGAGTTTGCTTGGTTATTATAATTCAGGACTGCGTTACACATGGACGCCTTACGGGGAATCGCGATTAGCAACAGTTAAATTATATCCAAATAATTCAAAAGCCCCTTATAGTACTACCTTTAATTTTCGATCTTATTATTTGGCTAAATTGACTGATAAAATATCAATAAAGTTTAATTTGACGGTTTATAATCTTTTTGATAGAAAAAATATAGGTGTCAATGAATCCGGAGTTCCTTTAGTGAATTCTACAACGGGACAACCTAATACTGCTATTATAGAGGAAAGTGATATTGAAAAGTATCGCTCTAATTTTACCACCATTCATGATACATATACTTCGCCGGCAGTTTATGAAGCGCCAAGAAGAATTAAATTAGGTGCTGAAATAAGATTCTAATAAAAAAATATAAAGAATGGAGTATCCTATGAGATGTATTAAAAAAATAGTAATGAGCTTAGCAATATTCTTCAATTTGTTCTGGTTGACAAATCCAGTTTTGGCTTCCGGACCATATAGAGTCGGTACAACTGCGGCTAATTTTCTGGAACTTGGATTTGGCGGAGCCGGCTGTGCTATGGGAGATGCATATGTGAGTGTTACAAGAGATATTAGTTCTATATATTGGAATCCGGCTGGACTGGGGTATATGGAAAATAACCAATTTATAGGTGAACTACAGCCCTGGATTGTGGATATAAATTTTTCCATGGGAGCCTTTGGCTATGTACATCCCACATTTGGGACATTTGCTCTCAGCTTCATGAATACCAGTTTTGGTGAGGAAGTTGTGACAACTGTCAATGATCCTGAAGGATATGGACAGACTTTTACAGGACAGGATATTGCCTTACAAGTATCTTATGGTAGAAAACTTGCCCAATGGTTTTCCTTTGGCGCAACAGGAAAATATATTAATTCTAGAATATGGAAATCCGATGCCTCTGCTTTTGCTTTTGATCTGGGGGCCATTGTAAATACTAATTTCTTAAATTGGACCGGAGAACCTGGTGATGGAATAAATATTGGTATGTGTATTAGTAATTATGGTACAAAACTCCGTTACACAGGTCAGAATATTAAAGATAGGTTAGATATTTCTGATGACCATGGTAATTACCAATACTTACCTGTGAATTATGACACGGAAGCCTGGGAATTACCACTTATATTTAGAATTGGACTCTCTTTTAAACCAATCTTGACTGATAATCATGTTCTGACAGTAAGTGCTGATGCATTGCATCCAAATAATAATTCAGAATCTGTGAATGTGGGAGGAGAGTATAAATTAAAAATCCAGCCAGTTGGCACATTTTCTTTGCGAGGTGGATATAAGGCTCTTTTCATGGATAAATCAGAATATGGAGTAACCTTTGGCGGCGGATTTCAAAAAAACATGCTTAATAATTACACCTTAAGTGTGAATTATGCTCTCAGAGATTTCGGTACATTAGGATATTTAAGTTCATATAGTATTGGTTTATCATTCTAAATAAATAAAGGACATAAATAATGCAGCGTTTAATATATAAAATAATATTTATATTAATCTTGTTCTCTATACTTTCATATTCTCAATATGGCATACCGCATGTTACTAACAGCAATACAGAGGTAAAAACCGGGATAATGAATGGTAATAGAATAGTTAATTATTTCAGGAATAATACCAATCTAAATATCAGTGGAAATAGAGGAGAAGATCTAGAAGATTGGCCTAATGACACTCAGTTTAAACGGATGGCAAAGGAAACCAGATTGCTCGTTTCTTATGTTGTATATTTGGACGAAGCCGGTGAACCGGTGAAGAATCCTGAAGGAGCTGTGGATTCGGTTATCTTTCTGGAGACTGGTTATTCCGATGGGAATCAAGGTTTCTTACCTTTAGCCGGTTTTAGCGCTGAGGGTAGTGAAACACCAGCTATGAGTAATGATCAGAACACCTGGCCTACAAACTGGCCCCATTTAAACAGTAATAATCATATTGAAAAAATTTGGCCGGGTAGAAATGGTGTTGGTAAAATAAATGCTGATCTGGAAACCTTTTTCATGACATCCAATGCGAATAGTGTTGATAATGATAAAAGTTTTAAATCACGAAAAAACGGTCTTGAATTGTTATGTGAGCAGAGGGGATATCAGTGGAATAGTTATCCTGTAGATAATGCAATCATTTGGGAATATAATCTAACTAATATATCTGACTACGATATTTCAAAGATCAGATTAGGATTATTCAGATCGAATGAAATTGGAGGAGAAGAATACCCTGAAGGTGAAATCGTGTTCCATAAAAATGGAAATCTGGATACAAATATGATAAAAACTACTTCATATACCTGGGATGTTAATTTTATTCCCATAGAACGCCCCAATTATCCAGGCCTGGTCGGCTTATCAATTGGCGAGACTCCTCGCAACAATTCTGATCAGAGAGATAATGATGGTGATGGACTCGTCGATGAGAGCCCCTGGAATGAACCAGGGGAAAAAGTGCTTGGTTATAATGGTATTAATAATTCAGTTCGCTTCAGAATTTTTAATCATATAGACACTGCTGCCTGGAATGATATGGGTGATACGAGATATTTTGCAGGAGACGAAGATAAAGATTGGATTGACGGGAATGATCAAAATGGGAATGGAGTATATGATTATGGTGTTGATGAACCGGGTAGTGATCTTGGAACTGACGGCTTAGGACCTTATGATAGCATGTACCCGGGCCCTGATCCTGATGGTACCGAGTGTAATCACAGACCTGACCAGGGAGAACCAAATTTTGGGCGCACAGATGTAGGTGAAGCCGATCAGATTAACCTGAGTTACTATAATATTTTTACAGAAAATAATTTTAATAGTGAGTATTCATTTGATGATCCACAAAGCATTGCAAAACTCATCATGAATAATCAATTTGGAGTTACTCAACAAACCCCTTCAAATTATATTGAGTTAGTAGCTACCGAAGACTTTCAGCTGGTACAAGAAGCCACTCAAAGTCTGTCTTTTGGAGAGATACATTCCTATGAGCCATTAGCAGGCCTAATGGATACGGAGCCTAAAACGCCTGATCTGAATAAAATCAAACAAGTAGTTGATAGAATTATTTTTCGTGATTATGAATTTTCAGAGCCACCGATTAGGCCGGATGTTTCGGTTACATCGGATGATGGTAAAGCAATTATAACCTGGGATAATATATCCTCAAAATTTACCAATGACCATTTTATGGGTGATATAAATGACTTCGAAGGTTATAAAATTTATAAAAGTACAGACCCTCAGATGAAGGATGCATATACTGTTACTAATGGGTATGGGGAGTTATCAAGATACAAATCAATTAAAGTATTTGATATTATAAACGAAGTAAGTTCCTTTGTGGATTATGGCGCTCATGATGGCAATGGATATTTTCTCGGAAGCAATACCGGTATCCAAAACTATTTTATTGATAATTCAGTACAAAATGGAAGAAAATATTATTATGCAGTTGTAGCTTTTGATAAGGGATTACGAGAATATATTCCGGGAGAATCTGGTGTTGGATTTGGTGTTGAAGGTGTTGGTGACGGTATTCAACCCATGGAAAATGATTTTATTATTTCCGAAGGCGGTTTAAATAATACGAGAAATATTGGAATCGCTAATCCAAGGAACTATGCGGCTGGATATGTTTCACCAAATATTACAATGTTAGATACAAAGACTTTTGGTACAGGATGGGTCTCTCCTGAAATATTTTTAAAAAATAAAATTAAACCCGGCCATAAATACAAAATCGAATTTGAAATTGAAAGAGATTCGCCATATCCGGAATCCGAATCCAAATATTTTTCTAAGTGTATATATTACAGAAATATAGGTTTTAGAGTTTATGATGTCACTGATGGCCATGATTCTCTTGTCTATTCTGAGAATGAAAATAGTTTTAATGGTAATAATTTTGAACAGGTGACAGGTGATACATGGCCACTGACTGATCTTAGTAGATATAGATATGTCATGAATTTTGGTGAGGTTCTGACAACGGGTGTTTTTGCAGGCTTAAAATTAAATCTTTTGATACCTACTGAAGGGCCGAAACTAGACAAAGCCAATACTGGATGGAGTGAAAATAGTGATGGCAACATAGATGTAAATTTTGCTTTAAATGTTACACCTGCGGATTCAACACCAAACTATGACCATAGTAGAATGTGTGGTTATCCTTTTGATTTTGATATAGTTTTTACTAATAATCAGAATGCTTATAAAACTGTGAAGCAAGAGGCCTGTGCCCTAGGTGTTTTTATGCCTACCTATATTGATGGTAATGGTGAGTACCACACTGATCAGGCCCAAAATTTACTTTATGAGCAAAATCTAAATTTCTATGTTCTAAATAGAAATAAATTGGATTCTTTGGGAAGACCGGATACTATGAAATTGGCTATCAATGATGTGAATAATAATCAAACTTATGACCCGGCGACCGATTTTGTGATAGTCGGAACTGTAAGAGAACAAAATGCCTCCGGATTTGTAAAAGGTCTATGGATAAATAAGGATGAGCCATTTGCTTTCAAATTTCCGGACGGTAATGTGCCAACAAGTGGAAGTTATCAAATTCGATTTGAAAGAGGATTTTTTAGAGACGACTCAATTCTTTTCAAAGTTAATGCTGATAAGTATGTGGATAGTCAAATAGAAGAAGATATGAAGAAGATTAAAGTTGTACCCAATCCCTATGTCTGTACCAATCTCATGGAACCGAATACAGAGCCTAGCCAAAGAGAACGCAAACTTATGTTTACTCATCTACCTCAAGAATGTACAATTAGTATTTTTACTATTACCGGAATGCCAATAGATAGGATTAATGTTGATCAAAATACTTCAGTCGATGAGGATGAGGGAATAGCTTATTGGGATCTGAAAAATAGTGATGGAGAAGATATTGCTCCTGGATATTATATATATAGAATTGAAACCGATTTATGCGATAAAACTATTGTAGATAAATTTGCAATAATAAAATAAAAGGATCTTCTATGCGAGATAAAATATTATATTTAATTGTAAGCATATTAATGCCTCTTATACTGCTGATGGCCCAAATTGATCCCTGGCCAAATTTACCCTATAATCCAGCCGGTGATAAAGATGACGTTAGGGAAGGAGTCATGGATGGCAATCGAGTTCTATTGAGATTTGCCAATACAACGGAATTAGGTACAGAGGTGGTTCATAGTGATCCTTCTAATATAGCATACTGGCCCAACGATTATTCCGGAACTGGTTCTCATGATGGTATCTGGTTGCATGTGGGAGCTCGAGTTTTTATGAAAGAGGAAAATGGAGATACGATTGTTATTGAAGATGTAAACCATGCTGAAAGTGCAGATGATACAATCTACTATGTTCAGTCCCATACTAGGGAAACTCATGACTCACCTGTAAGTGGAGGAATACAGTGGGGATTTTACCCTGTTCCTGGTTATATGAATCCTTTGGGAGAATATCCGGCCATGAGCAATAAACCTAATAGTTGGCCTCAAGAAGGTTGGCCAGCTGTAAGGAATGGCCAGAATGTTAGAAAATTTATTGATTCAACAGGTACAGTCCACTGGAATGGTAGATTTGGAAAAGATGTCTTTAAAGCTGACCTTTCATGCTATTTTGTAGCTAATGATGCCCAAGATATGGAGCATTATGATGGTAAATATGGAATAAAAGCAGGAGCATCATGGGCTGAGCCCAGAGTAGATGCTTCCGAAAAAGGTTTTTATTATTACCCGGAAGGTAAAAAAGATATTAAGATTGGAGATATTGATCCTAACTGTTCAATTAATAGACAAATAGGAAAACCCTGGGGAGGAATTGGAGTTAGAGTTGAACAAAGAGGGTACCAATGGAGAAATCCTCAAGCCCAGGATGCCATTTTTTGGGAATATAATATAGTAAACCATTCGGATTATACTTTGCCTAGTGTATATATTGGATATGAAGTTGATAATGCAATAGGTGGGGAATCCGGTGGTACGCCCGCAGCAGATGATGTAGCTTATTATAAAATTGAACATGAAGTGAACCTATGTTTTGTTTGGGATAAGGATTTTATACCGATTGGAGGCGGAAAAGAGCCAGGCGTAATTGGTTTTGCTTTTCTTGAAAGTCCGGGCAAAGATTATGATAGTAATGATAATGAGCCTGGGGGTGGAGATGGTTTAACAGATGAGAAACGAATTAATCTCGCTGAGGAAACTTATTCCAATGATGGTGATTTGATCGTAAATGGTCCCGGAGATAATCCTTTTTTAACTGATGAACAACAATTCATGGAATATTATGCTTATGATGAATATCCTACGGGTCACTATGCTGCTGATGAGGATGGCGATTGGCGAGGTTTCGAAGATGACAATCAAAATGGTAAATTTGATCTGGGAGAGAATATAAATGACGATGTAGGCGCAGATGGATTGAGTCCCTATGATAGGGAATTTTATACTGGTCCTGATCAAGGTGAAGCAGATGGTAAACCAACTTATGTACCTGGCATTGGTGCGGAACCAAATTTTGCTATTACTGATGTTAGTGAATCTGATCAGTTGGGACTTCAAAATTTTAAATATGTTACTTCAAGTAAGGTTGAAGGGCTATTACTAGGCTGGGGTGATCAACACGGTATTAAAAATGATAAAGCCTGTTTTTTAGAGGCTAATTATGCCGGAATAATCTCCGATGATCCTTCAGAAAAATATGATGAGGCCCAACCTCAGGCTGACAATTTCCACCATCATTTCTCCTCCGGAATGGTGAAGTTAAAAACGAGTGATGAGAGGGGGGCTACTGCAAGAATGTCTTTGTGTGAACTGCATGCCTATGATCCATTGGCCGGTTTACAGGGAGAGAATCCTACAGCCCCCGCTCTTTTTAGATTGACAAAGGTTGTTAATAAAATATATGAATCTGATTATAGATTTGCTCAACCGCCTGCAATGCCAACTCTAAAAGCTACAGCCGGAGATAACAAAGTTATCTTAACCTGGAATGATATTGCGGAAACTGCTACCCGAGAACCTTTTCTGAAAAATAAAAATGATTTTGAAGGATATAAGATTTATAGAGCGACTGACAAACAAATGTCCGATCCTGAAGTAATTACAGATTTATATGGTAATAAGACCATGAAAAAGCCAATATTTCAATGTGATTTAATAGATGGTAAAACCGGTCCTGTGGATTTTGGGATGACCAATGGTCTGGGATACAATCTTGGGGATGATTCGGGAATAAGGCACTCTTTTGTGGATACTACAGTACAAAATGGTAGAACCTATTATTACGCAATTGTAGCCTATGATTACGGTTTGCCAGATGTGGCAGATGGTATTAGTCCTTCTGAAAATAAGATCATAATGTATAAAAATAAAGCGGAAGAGATAACTGATATTTCGAGAAATGTTGCCATCGTAACACCCCATCCAATGGCAGCTGGTTATGTTAGTCCGGGAATAAAAATGTTAACCGATAGTACCTTTGGTACAGGTTATGTAATACCCAAAATAATAAATAGAAAACAGGTCAAATCGGATCATGAATACAAAGTACAATTTATGACAGATAAATTTGAAGTAAGAAATAGTAGTGGTGATAGTGTGGAATGGGTGACAGGTCTCAAAGTTCGCGATGTTACAGAGGATAGGATTGTGTATCAAGAA
Organism: Fidelibacterota bacterium; assembly: GCA_021735285.1. GTDB lineage: Bacteria > Fidelibacterota > UBA2242 > UBA2242 > JAFGTP01 > JAIPHI01. The sequence continues at coordinate 14,518 of JAIPHI010000028.1, forward strand.
AATGGCAACTCTTATCCCGGCAGAAATATGCTTCCTGTTTATGGTAATTCAAAAATCAAACCGAATGGAAGAACTGATTATGTTTATAGAACAGGGATTGAATTAGAATCCGATGTATTTGATGGTATTACCATGAAATATTATATAGCAGACCCATTATCAGGTATTGATAAAGCAAGAACCACCTGGAGAAAAGGAGAAGGTGAGGTAGAAATAAATCCGCCTCTCCCAGGAAAAAGAAAATTGCCCTATGAATATGATATTGTATTTAGCACCTCCGGTGATAAAAATGTCAGAATTAATCCAGCAGATATCGAAAACTCTGCGGGACAAAAAATTAATCAAGATGAATTACTTTTTGATGCTGATCTGCCTTTTTATGTAATTAATTCTACATTGGAGCGATATGCAGCATCGGTTGTGTATGATAAAAATAATAGTGGTGATTTTGAAATAGGAAAAGACCAAGTCTTAGTAGGTAATGGAAAAGATGATGGGACGTGGGAAAATCTGGCTTTTGAAATCGATTTTAAATCTGAACACCCAACGGGCTCATCTTATCATGTGGGATTTGAAAGGGGTTTTAATAACACAGACGAAATATCTTTTAAGGTCACCGAAGAAAAGAAGGTTGATCAAGAAGAGTTGAACAGTGAAATGGAGAAGATTAAAGTGGTACCCAATCCCTATGTAGTCACCAATCTGATGGAACCATCTCTAATGAATCCTGATTTTAATCAGCGCAGAAAGATTCTCTTTACCCATATTCCTGCTAAATGTACGATTCAAATTTATACCATTACCGGAATACTGGTTGATGAAATTAAAGTGAATAATACTTCAGAAAACTCAGAAGGCTTTGAGAAAAATTCACAAGCCAATGGCTCTGTAAAATGGGATGTCCTTACGCGCGAAGGATTGGAAATTGCCGCCGGATACTACATCTACCATGTTAAATCCATGATAACCGGTAAAGAAAAGGTAGGGAAATTTGCAATTATTAAATAAGATTTAGGTGTATTTGGAATAATATTAAGCAGCAATATTTGTTTACTGAATGTTGCTGCTTTTATTTAAAATAAAATCGAATGAGTCAGTTATGCAGAAATTTATAAAAATAGTTCTATTTTTATTATCCTTACTATTTATTTTTAATTGTTCTAGAAAAGAGCCTGAAATCCCCGATTTTGAGGAGAACATTTTAGTCAAAATTGGAGATAAAGACATATCTGTTCAGGAGTTTATTAGAAGAGCGGAATATACACCGCGACCAAATTACTGCCGTCTTAATTTTCCTATTCATAAAAAGATTGTGCTGAATTCTCTTGTAGCTGAGAAGTTATTGGCTCTGGAAGCAGGAAGTAATCCGGAAATACTGGAGGATGAAAGTATCTCTTCTTTCTTACAAGGTAAAAAAGAACAGGCGATGAGAAAAATACTAAAGTATGAAGTAGGGCATGATCAAGTTAAACAAATTGTTACTACAAAAGTATTAAAAATGGCTCGCTATCTAGATAATACTTATAAAGTTAAATATGTAAATATTCCTGATAAGAAGGCTCTCAAAAATATAGAAAAAAAATTAAAGAAGAACAGGAGCCTTGAAAAGGTAATCAAAGATATTTATGAAGTGGATTCTCTCCAAACCAGAAATATTAAATGGCATGAGTATGAGAATGATGCGATTATGAGTTCTTTATATACAAAAACTTATGATAAAGATGATATCGTTGGACCAATCAAGTGGGGCAATGATAATTATTTGTATATGCAAATACTAGAGGGAGAAGAAAGAGTTATTAATTCTGACCAACGTTTACGACAAAATTATAGCCGGACAAATGAATATCTTACCCGTAATAAAGCCTCGCAATATTATACAAACTATGTTCGCGATTTGATGATGAACAAGAGCATTGAATTTGTTGAAGAAACTTTTTACAAAGTGGTGGATAAGCTCGGTCCAATATATTTCAAAACTGATCGGAGCAGAAGGGAGAGGTTAAAGAACACTTTGTGGGGTGTCGGTAATGTAGAACTTCAGGTTGATAGTAGTCTAAGTAAGATGGATAATTTAAAGAATAAACCTTTTTTTACAATTGATGGTAATGTCTGGACGGTTGGCGATTTTACTGAATATAGAAGGAAACATCCCCTGGTTTTCAGAAATAAGCGAATGCAGCCTGAAGAGTTTGCAGAAAATTTTAAACAGGCTGTTATTGATATGGTGACTAACTATTATTTGACAGAAGAGGCTCATGAAAAAAATTATGATAAAGTTGATATAGTACAGAGAAACAATAATATGTGGAAAGATAATATCAAGTCTTATTATCAGCTTCACAAATTTATTTCTAAAAATGGATTAGACAGTTTATATAATGCTGATCAGATGAAGACAATAAAAGAATATCTTAATCCCTATATCGATAGTTTGCAAAAGAAATATAGCGAACAAATTTATTTCAATAAAGAGGCCTTCGAATCGATTGAATTGAATAGAAAACCAATGGCCGTTTATGAGCCTAATGTTCCCTGGCCTGGAGTTGTACCGAAATTTCCTGCTTTAACCACAGAACATAGTTTGGATTATGGTCAACTTATGGAATAATTTTTTATTAGTAATTCTTCTTTTGATTTCATATTAATTCAACAGACTTGCTAGTTTTTTATTCGCTAATTGGTTTAAATTGTGAGAAAATACAATGCGTAAAAAAAATATACTCATTTTAATATTTTTTATTCTAATGTTTGTTCATTTATATAGTATTGACGCCCCGATAGATTTAGTTAATCCCTTGATTGGTACAGGCGGCCATGGACACACTTTTCCCGGAGCTACGTTACCATTTGGAATGGTTCAGTTGAGCCCGGATACGGATACTGAGGGGTGGGATTGGTGCTCAGGTTACCATTATTCAGATAGTTCCATCATGGGCTTTAGTCATACCCATCTAAGTGGTACAGGTGCCAGTGATTATGGTGATATTTTGGTAATGCCAACTACCGGTAGGGTAAAATTGAAACCGGGAAGCAAAGATAATCCTGAAAAAGGCTATCGATCACGATTCAGTCATAAAAAAGAATCTGCTACTCCGGGTTTCTACTCTGTATATCTGGAAGATTATGATATCGATGTAGAGCTAACTGTCACTAAACGAGCTGGTTTCCACAAATACAATTTTCCAAATACAGATAGGGCTAATATTATTTTTGATCTTCAGCACGGAATTCACGATAGAACTAAAGAAGCGTATGTAAAGCTTGTCAATGATCAAGAGATTGAGGGGTATAGACGCTCCACTGGATGGGCCAAAGACCATTGTGTTTATTTTATCGCTAAATTTTCACAAAAGTTTGAACAATATGGTATTGAAGAAAATGAAAAATTAAGAACCAACAAAAAAAGTGCTAAAGGAAGAAATATAAAAACTTTTTTCCGATTTACAACCCGGAAAAATTCACCTGTCTTAGTAAAAGTTGGAATTTCTCATACAAGTATCGAAGGGGCTCGCAAAAATTTAGATACTGAAATACCTGCTTGGAATTTTGAGAAAATTAGGAAAAATGCAAAAAATAATTGGACAAAGGCATTAAATAAGATCGATGTTAAGGGAGGGATTGGCGAGTCAAGAGAAGTCTTTTACACTGCTTTTTATCATACTATGATAGCTCCCAACACTTTTATGGATGTTGATAGCCAATATATCAGGATGGATGATAAAATTCACAAAGCAGAGGGCTTTACAAATTACACTGTATTCTCCCTCTGGGATACTTTTAGAGCTCTCCATCCTCTTTTAAATATACTTAAGCCGAATAAAAGTAGGGATATGATCAAAACTATGCTGAAAAAGTATGAGCATAGCGGACTATTACCTGTTTGGGAGCTGGCTGCCAATGAAACGAACTGTATGATTGGATACCATTCTATTCCTGTCATAACCGATGCTTATATTAAAGGGATCAAGGATTTTGATATTGATAGAGCGTATAAAGCAATGAAGACTAGCGCAATGCAGAATGATTTTGGAATAAAGCCATATAGGGAATATGGTTATATACCTGCTAATCTCGAACATGAATCAGTGTCAAAGACTCTGGAATATGCTTATGATGATTGGTGTATAGCTCAAATGGCTAAAAAGATGGGGAAGCAGGAGGATTATCAATATTTCATTAAGAGAGCCCAATATTATAAGAATCTGTTTGATAATCAAACCGGTTTCATGAGACCCAAAAAGCGGGGTAAATGGAGTGAACCTTTTAATCCTAATGCTGTTAGTGGTGATTATACAGAAGCTAATGCCTGGCAATATAGTTTTTTTGCTCCCCAGGATGTAAGTGGGATGCTCGAGCTTTACGGTGGGAAGAAAAAATTTTGCAAAAAACTAGATGATTTGTTTTCTACAAGTAAGCAACTGACAGGTAAAAAACAGCCTGATATTAGTGGCTTAATTGGACAATATGCTCATGGCAATGAACCCAGCCATCACATGGCTTATCTCTATTCCTATGCTGATCAGGAATGGAAAACACAAGCGATGTTAAGAAGAATAATGACTAATTTTTATACTAATGAGCCTGAGGGCCTGGCCGGCAATGAAGATTGTGGTCAGATGTCAGCCTGGTATATATTTAGTTCCATGGGATTTTATCCTGTTTGTCCCGGAAGTGATTACTATGTCTTAGGAACACCTCTATTTAAGGAAGCAGAAATTCATCTGAAGAATGGCAGATCAATTAATATTACTGC
>JAIPHI010000029.1 GCA_021735285.1 Fidelibacterota bacterium
ATCTGAGGAAAATGGGACGTCTTTCCAAACTAATGCCAGTCACGGCAGCTACTTCCATGATTGGTACACTTTCAGTTTCCGGCCTACCTGTTTTTAATGGCTTTTTTAGTAAATTGCTGATCATTTTGGCGGCTATTCAGGCTGGGGCAACGACCAGCGCCATTATTGCTGTGGTGGGAAGTATCTTAACTCTGGCTTATTTCTTAAAATTTCAACGCTACGGCTTTTTAGGCAATGAAGAGCCACAACCAACCGGCACCCAAATAAGTACAGGGATGAAAGCGGCCATGATCACGCTGGCTGTTTTATGTGTCTTAACAAGTATTTTGATCATTCCCGGTATCAAGGAAAATATCCTAACTCCGGTGGTGAATGATATTATTAATAAAGCTGCTTATATTAGATTAGTACTGGGAGGCTAAATATGACCAAAGAAAATAAAGGAAGAGTAATAGTATTTATACTATCCCTCTTTGTCTATCTGGGATTGACAAGTTTTACAGATCTTCAGGAAATAATAACCGGTGTGATTGTCGCGATAATAGTAAGTTTACTGGTTGGAAAATTTTTACTGTCCACAGAAAGCAAAGGCAATGCTTTCAAACGCTTTTTCTATGGTATTGCCTACTTTTTTAAATTTTTGTGGGAAATGGCCAAAGCTAATCTGCATGTGGCCTACCTGGTGATCCATCCGCAAGTACCGATTAAACCCGGAATCGTAAAAATTAAAACAAATCTTAAAGATGATACGGCTTTGACTGTTTTGGCCAATTCAATAACTCTGACACCCGGAACTCTGACAGTGGACATTAATCCTGCAGAACAGGAATTATATATTCACTGGATAGATGTAATTTCTACGGATAAGGAGGAATGCTCCCGGGAAATAGCCGGAAGATTTGAAAAATTACTAATGGAGGTCTTTGAATGAAATGGATTAGATGGCTAATAGGTTTAATAATAATCGCCGCCTTTTTGATCTGGGATGTTTTTTTCCTGGAATTGGCTTTTGAGATAAAACTGATCAATATTATTCTATTTTGTGCTCTTTTTGTCTTATTCAGGGTAATTGTTGGCCCCAGTCCGGCAGATAGAATTGTAGCTGTTGATATTCTGGGAATCTTGATCGTGGGTATGCTGGCTCTTCTTAGTTCTTACTATGAAAAATCCTATCTTATGGATGTGGGCTTGATCTGGGCTTTAATGAGTTTTATTGCTTCATTGGCCTTTGCTAAAATTCTGGAGGGGAGGTTTCTCGATGATTGATCTAATTGGTAAGATATTCATAATTCTGGGTATTGGATTCGATTTTTTCGGGGTTCTGGGACTGGTCAGACTTCCGGATGTTTACAATCGCCTGCAGGCAGCTACAAAATGTGTAACCTTTGGCTCGGCCGGAATCCTATTTGGAGTTTTTCTGATGCATGGCTTTACCAATCTGGGTTTCAAAGTCCTACTGGGCATAGCTTTTATATTTTTGACATCACCGGTCGCTGCGCATGCTATCTCAAGAGCAGCCCATAGAAGTGATATCTCGTTAACAGAAAAAACAGTTGTCGATCATTATCAAGATGATAAAGAATTAAAGGAAGAATAACATGTTTCTGCCGAAATTAAGAGAAATTAAAGAAGCACTCTACTCCTTTTTTACCAGACCTTATACGACCAAGTTTCCAGCTGTAAAATATACTCCGGATGAAAGTTATCGGGGCTTTCCAAAATATTTTGAAGAGGAATGTATTGGTTGCGGAGCCTGTGCAGAAGTTTGCCCGGCCCATGCCATTACTATCGAAGATGAGGTTGATACTCAAACAAGAACACTGACAGTCGATTATTTTTACTGTTTTAATTGTGGTCAGTGCGAAGAAAAGTGCACCACTGAAAAAGGTATCCAACTACAGTATGATCGCTATTCCTACTCTTCACCTGAAAAAGATGAAGAAATACATTTTGAACAACTAGAAAAAGATCTGGTATTATGCGAAAACTGTGGGGCTGTCATTGCCTGTCGGGACCATCTAAATTTTGTGCGGGAACAATTGGGGCCTAAAGCTTATGCTCATCCCAATCTTTTACTCGAGAATCAAAGACGTTTCACAGAAACCCCCAAATCCGAATTCAAAGACAGAATTCGGCGCGAAGATTACATCAAAGAAGTTTGTCCTAAGTGCAGACACAAAGTAGTTGTTGAAGATGAATTTTAGTGAGTTCTATGCAAACATTTCTTCATATCCCTTAGATAAAGTCGTTATCATTGGTCTGGGAAATCCTAACCGTAAAGATGATGGCGCGGGGCTTTATTTACTTAAAAAATTAAAACACAAACAAATGCTTGATTCTGCGCATTTTATTGTCGCCGGAAGAACACCTGAAAATTATCTTCAGAAAATTTTATCTTATACTCCAAAATTAGTAATTTTTATCGATAGCATGAGAAATTCTAAAAAAAATAACATAGAATTAATGGATTCGACTTCAATCGATATCAATGGGTTCACAACTCACAGCTACTCTATTCGGCTGGTAGAAAAATATCTTAAAAATAATAAAGATATTAAAATTATGTATCTGACTTTACCAGCTCACAATCTCGGCAGCGGTAAAAATATTACTCCTCAATTAAAAACTAAAATATCTAACTTTTTATCAAATTAACAAGGTTACTATGCCTAATGGTGAACAAATAATATTTCCTTTTTATACCCTCGGCAGTTTTAAGGAACGCATAAAATGGCTAATCAACATTCGCTGGCTGGCAGTTTTTGCTATTCTGGCAATAGTACCCCTTAATAATATTATTTTTAAAGCTAATCTGGGATATCCTCAAACCTATATCATTGCTTCTGTTTTAATGCTTTTGAATATTATCTACTATTATATCTATGAATATTATTACTTTGAACATTTTCGGCAGGAAGTCATTTTTATGGAGATTCAGCTTCTCATTGACCTGACCATAATATCACTCTTTATTCATTTCATTGGAGGCATCAACAATCCTTTTTATTTTATATATCTGATTCCCATGATAATTTCGGGAATTTTATTAAAAGCGCCACTCCCTTATATAAATGCTCTTTTTGCCTGTTTGCTGCTCACTCTTTGGAGTTTTTTAGAATTCTATGGCATAGTCAAAATATATTTTATTCAAGCCTCAGAGTTTCACATTTCGATCTTATGGACATCTTTAATCTCTTTCTACTTCTTATCATTCACATTGACTTATATTATCAATGATTTTATTTCCAAATATCGCGATCTAAAAAAATTGATCGATAAAAAGTCCGAACTCCTGGAGCAAACAATAGATGAGCGGAATCGCATGTTCCGTTTTACAGCCCATGAAATCAAATCTCCGATGAATACAATACGAACTATGTTAGGCATTGTAAAAATGCTCTATCAAAAGGACAAAGGTGATGAAGAAAAAATCATGGAGATGATCGATCGGGCGGAGACGCGCTCCGATCAAGTTCTGCGGATAGTCAAGGATATGATCGAAATAGCTCACTACAAAGCCGGTCAGGAAGAGGAAAAGTTTACAACCAGAAGTCTTTCCGACTGGGTGGGCGAACAAATCGAGGATTACTGCCATTATGCCGAACGGAAAAATATCCAAATCAACTACATAAGTGATAAAACCTATGATGAATTATATTTCGATTTTGATAGTCTGGAAAAAATTTTCACCAATCTTTTGAGTAATGCTATCCGTTACAGCCATGAAAATGGCAAAGTGGAAATCAGGCTATCCATTGATGAAGATAATTTCTATCTATCTGTCAAAGATAATGGAATCGGGATAAAGGCTGAAGACAAGCAAAAAATATTCGAGGAGTTTTATCGATCTCCGGAAGCCAAAGAAAAGGAATATATCGGGACCGGCCTGGGTCTTCCCTTAGTTAAACAAATTGTTAATAAATTTAACGGTTCCATCGAAGTAGAGAGTGAACCCGAGCAGGGAACCGAATTTAAGGTTACTATTCCCATCCCGGAAAAATCCAAACCTGCCAATCAAAGGTAATTTCCAATTTTACAGTTCCGGACTTTATATTTACGGCACATATATAGAATTTTCAAGATTGACATTTTGTAATAAAAATATCTTTAGCTGGACTAAAATAAAGCCAATACGAATGCTTTCTGTTGTATCTTACCGGCATAATAATTACTAATATTTCGAAGTTGATTTAAATTGTTAATGTAGCGATTTGCAAAAGTTTTGTCTGATGTAGCATAACTATCCTTAGTTGTGGATTTTCCTGAAGCCTTCAATAGGCTGAAGGGAAAAATAGATTTAAATAGTATTTATGATAAATTGTATCTACTATTTTATAAGACAACTTATATGAAAATCGCTATAAACAATAACTAAGATCCCTCTGTAAATAAAAAGGCTCTCTAAGATACTTTATGATTGCCAAGCTTGAAAAAGTAATAAAAAAATGGATAGCACCTTTTGGAATAGACAATTAAATAAGAAAGACATACAGGATTGGCTGGGATATAGGATAAGGGTTCCGGAATATACTTATTTAAAAAATATTCATTAATGGAATGAGTATCACAGATTATCTTTTATTCTAATAATTCATCGAGGCTCTGCCTTGGGGTAGTTCATTTGTAGCACAACTATCCTTAGTTGTGTTTTTTATCCGAAGCCCCTCAACGGGCTGAGGAAAAAAAGAAAAATGTTTTTTGATTTGTCAGCTATGATTACTGGAGATAGAAATAGTATTTTTCATTCTCTATAAATTCTTTCCAACATTTTAACCGTTATCCTCTGCGTATTTTCTATTCTTCTGTTACTTTTGTCTCGCCACAAAAGTAACCAAAAATGCGCCAGCGGGATAATTAAATGCTAAAATTTAGTTCGCTACACTGAAAATATTTTAATGCTCTGGAATTATTTCTAGTGATTTCAATTAGGAGATTTGGATTATATTTTTCAGTAAATTCAGAACTCCTGATCCCACGTATATTAAATTGTCACAAATAAGCCTATTTTTATATTAATTAGATATATCAATATCCAAACTAAAGAAGCCTGCTGAAGCAGGCTAAAGATGTTTTTTTATGATTCCCGTTTTATATTTTCATAAAGAGAGGACTTTATTCTGAGAATAGCACCACGATTTATCGTGGTGTAAAATGAAAGAAATATAAGATAGAGTATGCTTCAGCATACTTCCATATTATGGAAACTTAGGATATTATTATTTTGATTTTATGTCATTTCAATTTACGAGCCAGGAGACATAAACTATTGTTTTTATGTTTTGGAAATAGGAGTTCTGACTTTATTTAGGGTGTAGAAATTTGGTCGTTTTGGTTATGAAAGTATCCCCATTAAAATTGTTTTATTTTTTTCTCTTCGCCCTTTTTTTGAATACCCAATCTCCAATAATCGATGTTCAGGGCCAGATCATTAGAACTTGAAACTTGGGAATTCATAATCAAAAATTCAATATTCATAATTCTTTTTTTTATTAATCCATATCCAATAATTAATTTCTAATGTTCGTGTAATAAAAAACTTGAAATTAGAAATTAATAAGGCTTTAAAAAACCTGCTGAAGCATGGAGGTGATCTCTATGGTTCTAATGGTTCCCTTGCAGATCGGAATAGATTTACTTAACCTGAACAAGTCAAACTCGTTCAAACAATAGTCAGTCTCTATCAAATTGATATGCAACTCTGTTTTATAATGGACCTACTCGAAATTCTGAAGAACCTAACTTTTTAACCCTAAAGATTTGCATATTCTATGAAAATTAGGAGGAGCTAATCCAAGCTTATGAGCAGCCTCAGCATCTGTCTTACTATTTTCACGGACATAGTGAATATATTTCTTGCGGAATCTCTTTTCAATTCTTCTAAGTGGTTCTATCTTAACATTTTTAGAATCAGACAAAAAACTGTCCTCATATTGATTAACATCATCTATATTTAGTGCTTCTTTTACCTCTTTTGCATCTATTAATGAATCATTCAAGATCAGCAATCTCTGGATTACATTTTGTAACTGGCGAATGTTACCTGGCCAATCATATTTTTTAAGAATAGAAATCGCTTCATCTGTAACCTCTATATCCATTAATCCCATATCATAGGCGAACTGTTTAACAAAGTAATCCACTAAACGAGGGATATCTTCTTTGCGTTCGGTTAGGGCAGGAGCTTCAATACTAAGAACATTTAATCTATAATATAAATCCTCTCTAAATTTTCCATCGGCAACCATTTTTTTTAAATCCTTGTTTGAAGCGGCTATTATCCGCACATCTACTTTTTTTCTGCTTTTTCGTCCTATTTTGTCTATTTCACCTTCCTGTAAAACCCGGAGTAATTTAGCTTGTGCAGATAAAGGAAATTCTGAGATTTCATCAAGAAAGATGGTGCCTTTATCTGCTTGCTCAAAATAGCCTTCCCTGTTTTCACTGGCGCCCGTAAAGCTACCTTTTTTATGACCAAATAGTTCACTTTCAATCAGATCTTTTGGGATGCTAGCACAATTCACGCATATAAAACTCTCATAGCGTCTTTTGCTTAGATAATGAATATTAGTAGCGATCAGCTCTTTTCCGGTCCCTGATTCTCCATATATTATTACATTCGCGTTTGCTTCTGCGTATTTATGGATCTTATTTTTAAGTTTTTCAACAGAATCTGTCTTACCTACAATAGTATTTTCATCAAGTATATTCTTGATATTATTCTCTAATTTATCTTCTGATCTGAGTTTTTCGAGTTCCAGTTTCTTCTTTTTGTAAGCATTAACTATTGCCAAAACAAAATCAGTGGGCTGATAAATATAATCCTGGATGTCACCTGGATACTTAGTACAATACCAGAAAGCACCGGCTTTGATTAGCTCATTTGCAAAGTCAAAATCGGTCTGTTGAATCGTCATTTTGGTTACAACTAAAATTTGAACAGCAGGCTCAATATCTTTAATTTTGCGAATCAAGCGTTCGCCCATTATTCCGCCTGCAATTTTAAAATCCATTATTATAACGTCATATGCGCCCTGCTTAGATTTGATATCTTCGAGAGCTTGTTTGCCATTTGAAACAACGTTTTTAATTTGAATGTTATTTTTAGCCAGCTTTATTGTATTTTGAATTCTTTCGACATCAAAAGCCTCATCTTCGATGATCAAGAGATTGATATTATAGGTCTTATTGTTTCGCATCCTTCAGCTTTCTTAGTTATTTGGAATAATGATTATAAACTGGCAGCCTTTTTCTAAATTTTCAGCTCGCAGCTTCCAGCCGCATCTGTTGCGGCAAATCTTATGGGCAATATAACATCCGTATCCTCTATTATGAGCGTCTTCTTTATTGGAAGTATGTTCACAAAATATCTTTTGAATACCTTCTGAATTTTTTGCTAGCATTGTTTCAGGGATGCCTCTGCCATTATCCCTTATGATAATTTTTGAGAAATTTTGATCCGGATAATATTTCGTTGATACATTGATAATAATATCTTCCTCTTGATTATGATCAATTGAATTCTGCATAAGAGGTTCTAGAATTTCCCATACAACATATTCATTAATATGAACATGGGGGAGATTTTCATCCAGATCAAGGGCAAACCTATAATTATTTTGTTCCGATGATAATCTCATAAATATATTATTGACAAGAAATTCTATTACATTATTAAGATTAGTATTGAACATCAGGCCGCGAATAGCATGGATAGGCGGGTCTTTCCATTTCATTTCATATATTACTCTCGACACAAAATTTGCATAACGAGTAACAGTATATTTAAATTTATCGATGTTTTTATTGGTCAGGCTCTTCACTTCACTAATTATGAAGCCCATTATTTTTTCGGCTTTATGATGAGCATGATAGATTCGCTTTGTAAAATGCACCTCTTTTTTGTAAGCGATTTCTTTTTTTATTTTCTCTTCTCTCTCTTTAATTAGACTCTCTTTGGCCTTATCTCTCTCTTGTACTGTATAAGATGTAATATAAAACATTGCTAAGAGTCCAAATAAGATAAGGGCTGTAAATATTAAACTGGTTTCATTAAGTGTATTGGAAATATCTTTTTTAATATTAGATAGTGCAGGAGCAATTTTAAAATAGACCACTCCTTTATACTCTCCGATTGGAGTAAAAGGCACAAAGACATCAAACGCTCGTTGTTTTAGGACTGATGTATGAATTACTTCGTTATTTTTAATTTTCTGCTCAAAGCCCTGATATTTTTTTATAGCATCCTGATAATTATCAGAGCTATAGATTTGAGCATTTTGACCAAAAAAATATTGATAAAGCTCCTGACCTTCATCAATAGCAAAATAATTATTTTTCCGTCTCACTATAATGCAGATATCTTCAATATTATTTTGGATTTTTTGTTGACCAAAATGGATGTTGAAGGCTTCTATTATTTCTTTTTTGCGTAATTCGCTTCTGTTTTTTTGTTTGATAAAACTATTTTCAAGAATCAATTCCAGAGAATTTGTAGTCAGTGAGGCAATTCGCTCAGCGGAATCTACTTTGTAGAGCTCCAGAGTATTATTCAGGAGCTTGTTGATCGAGAACTTGTTTAAAAAGGATAAAACAATTTGAAAAGTTACTAATATAACAAAAAGAATAACAATATGTTTAATTTCAAAATCCTGATTTCGTAATTTATTTAATAAGTCCATTTTAACATCTATTCTAAAATTATTTCACCGGAACGAATACTTTGCTCTGCCATTTTTAAAGCTTCACCGGGTGAGATATGTTCATCTTTTAAAGCGTTGCTTACATAATAAGATACGACATTAGATATCCTTGTATAGTTTTCGTATTTTGGTCGGTGGAAACCGTAATTATCCATTATCAAAGTGAACATCTCAAAGGGCGTCTCTTCACTTCTTTCTACATTATTATAAAAACTTGAAATAACAGGCATATAATAAGCATTTTCGTACAAAAATTTCTGAGCTCTTTCAGAAACTATAAATTTTAAAAATTTAATAGCAGCCTTCTTATTCTTACTAAACCTGGAAATCATTAGGTTCCAGCCACCAAATACCGATTTACTACTACCCTTACTAAAATGGGGGAGAGGAGCAAATTTTAGTTTATCCAATTTATCAGAATATTCTCCAAAAATTAGTGTGTCTTTTAGATTGCTACTCCAGGCTCTAAAAAAGGGAATATCTTTTTGCATTGCATAGCGATAACCCTCGACTTCTTTGAACTGACTGATTTTTTTTGGTGTTAATTTATGTTTATAGATCAGATTTTTTATAAATTGTAAGGCTTCTAGTTTTGGTTCTTTTAAAAGGTCATTTTCGTCTTTAGGATTATATTTACCTCCTTTGGAATACAATATTTCAAGATAGCTACAAATTAATCCTTCCTCATTGTCACCGGAAAATAAGTAAAATAAATTGTCAGCATGATCTTGATTCCATTTCTTTCCCAGCCTGATAAAATCTTGCCAGCTTATGGAGTTTTCTAATTTTTTTTGAATATCATTTGAATTATTAAGTTCTTCCAGTAAGTCTTTACGGTAGCATAATAAACCAAAATCGATATACATAGGTAAACTTACCAGCTGGCTATCAATTATACAGGTGCTATATGCTGATGGCAGAATATTATTTCTTTCCTGCTGCGAGAAATATTGATTTAAAGGCTCTGCCCATTTCGAAAAACGAGAAACCCATATTTGGTCAGTGGCAAAAACATCTATCTCATTATTTTTCCCTCTTAAGGAGCGGACTAATAATTCTTTTCTTTCATTTGTACTAAATTTAGTAAAAGGTAGATCTACCGGTATTACTTCGATCTCTCCTTTATATTTTGCATTAAACATTTCAATCAATTCTTGGTGGGTCTGCGAAATATTATCAGCATATCGAATTTTGGTTACTTCATCATCATCGAAGGAGAATATATTAAGAGATATCAAATTAATGATTAAAATCACGAAGATTGTCACTACAAAAAATGTCATAGCTAAATTATATTTTTTTACCTGACCTAATTTCTTAAATAACATTTTATGAACCTTATCACTTTAGCAATAAATTTTATCTATGACGGCATTGATCAACTATCTTATATGGAGAAATTTAATTATAATTTTTTCGATTGCAATTGTTAAATTACTGAATTATTGAATTTGTTTAAAAATCCTATCCATATCATTTATTGCGGAATTGAATAATATTTTATTTCTACTTCAAATAGGCTTAAATGTTTCTGCAAAATATATTCCAATTTGCTAGAAAAAGGATGAAAAGTGATAATTTTGTTGTTAATTAAAGTAAAAAATTAAAATCAATGTCTTTGGGTCGGTTATAAAATCATTCTTTTGAAAAAAGGAATGCCCCTACTTTAAAAAAAGCGGAACTTATCCCGGCAGGATAAAATTCCGCTTTTTCCAATTGTGAATGGTTTAGATTCTAAATGTTCAGAATATTAATTTCCAGCATACCCCAGAATACTCATATAATCCTGCTTATCAGCCAGGATTTCTAAGGCCTTTTCTACATCCTTATCATACTCCAGTGAAGATTTGACTCTCTCTTTTGTACCGCCTTTGAGAGTAGCAAATTCAGCCATTAAACGTCTTTTTATAATCTTCTCATTTTTATCAAACTCTTCTCTCCGCATTTTGGTATAAACATTGTAGATCTTATCAAAAGAAAGATCTAAGTTTTTGAATTCTTCTTTTTCAGAGAGTTTTTCTTCGATCTTTTTTAATTTTTCTTCATTTTTATATTCATACTTGAGATCCTGGCTATGGATGTATTCGCTAAATGCTTTGATAATGTTCTCATCAACTTCAGAATAAGCAGGTAAACTATCATGCTCTGTCTTGTATTTGATAGCGAAATTGTAAAATGTGTTTTTGCTTACCAGAAAAGCTGAATATCTATATTTTTTAAAGTCTTCTTCTTCAATTTTAATATCAGGCTCAATCCCGCCGCCGCCGATTACTTTTCTGCCATTCATAGTGTAAAAAATTGTATCATCCTCTTCTTCTGAGAATACTAGATTCGGGTTATCGATAAATTCAGGTTTTTGGACACAACGACCGCTGGGTATATAATATTTTGCATTTGTGATCTTGAGGGAATGTTCATCATCCAATTTGTGGACTCTTTGCACCAGACCTTTACCAAAACTTCTTTGACCTATGACAAGCGCTCTATCATAATCCTGTAGAACTCCAGCTACGATTTCGCTGGCTGAGGCACTACCACCATTGATCAAGACTGCTAGCTTTACATCCGGATTAATAATAGGTTGTCGTTTGGCATGGATAACACGGTTGGATTGCTTAGTTCTGCCTTTTGTAAATAGCAATGTATCACCAGAGGGGATAAACATTTCTGCAATTCCCAGAGCTTCGCTAAGTAATCCACCCGGATTTGAGCGTAGATCCAGAACCAGACTATTGAATTTCTGATTTTCATCACTTAATTCCTTTATAGTTCTGGCAAATTTTTCCGCAGCACCTCTTGAGAAACCCGTTAATCGGACATACCCAACATTTTCATTTAACATACCGGAATAACTGATTTTGGGGACATCGATCTTTGCTCTGGTTAATTCATAAACAATAGTGCCCTCAGAACCGGGTCGTCTGATTGTGAGTTTGACTTCAGTCCCCACTTTGCCTCTAATTGTTTCAGAAACATCACCAAGGGACATTCCATTAGTCTCGATGGTATCAACTTTTAAAATTTGATCGCAGGGTCTTATGCCGGCTCTTATCGCAGGCCCACCATCCATAGGAGCAATAGCGGTGACCGTATCGTTGCGCATTGTAATCCGAACACCAATCCCACCATATTTCCCTTCAGATAGCATTTCAACGGGTTCCTTCTCTTTGCGGGTTAGAATTGTAGTATAGGGGTCCAGACCCTCGAGTATTTCGTCAAGACTTCTTTCGGCTAGTTTCTCAGGATTGATCTTGTCAACGTAACTTGTAACCAGTTGTTTAAATGTCTTATTATAAAGATTTAAGGAGTTATGTAACTCTTTATAATAATCCTTCTCTTCCTTGTTACTTAAAGCAAGCACAAGGGTAATAGAAAGAATAACAAATAAAATTGTCCTAAAATACCACTTTTGATAAAATTTTCTATTATCCATTAATTTTCCTTTCAATATTATTCCAAATTTTTTTAGAAATGATTTCGATTCCGTCTTTTCCATTGAGTTTGACGAATCTATTTCTATTTTTTTTATTTATTTTTAAAAATCCTTCTCTTACTTTTTGATGAAAATTATTTTGTTCACTTTCCAGGCGATCTAATTTATTATTTCCTATCCTTTTCTCCCTTTCATTTAGTGAAATGTCCAGAAAAAAAGTTAGATCGGGAACCAGCTCATCAGTTGCAAATTTATTCAAAGAATTGATAAAATCAATGTCTAATCCACGGCCATACCCTTGATAAGCAGTTGTAGAATCATAAAATCGATCGCATATAACAATTTTTCCTGCATCCAGTTCAGGTAATAGTTTTTGTTTACAGAGCTGGTATCTACTGGCAGAATATAATAGAAGTTCTGTTTTATGCTCCATGTTGATATTGTCATTATCCAGTAAGATTTTTCTAATTTTTTCTCCAATCTTGGTTCCGCCGGGTTCTCTGACCAACGTGTATTTGAGATTTTTCTTTTGGAGTCTTTTGGTCAAAATATCGATTTGAGTGGTTTTGCCACATCCATCAATGCCTTCGAATGTAATAAATAAACCCTGTCTCATTCTATCTTATTTCTATAGATTTTGATTATAAAACTTGAAATATCTGATTTATTAATTCTTTGTAACAGCAGATTTTAATAATCTTACGGCTAAAAAAGTTCCAGAAAATGCTTTGGTACTCTCCTAATATTACCATTTTTATCAAGGAATGCATGTTTAGTATATCCCTGAGCGAGCATGTCTTCATCTTCATTTACCACTCTATAATGAATAGTCATTTTAATCCGGGGCAAATCCTTGATCGTACATTCTATTTTTAGTAATTCATCAAAATGAGCACTTTGTAAATATTTACAATGAGATTCAATAACAGGCATTAAAAAACCAGTTGCTTCAAATTCGCTGTAGGGCAGGCCCATATCTCTGAGCATATCAGTCCGAGCAGCTTCAAAAAATTCATAGTATCGTGAATAATATACAATGCCCATGGCATCAATATCCTTGTAGCGAGGTCTGGTTTGATATGTATATGTGATATTTTGCACGGTTACTCGTTTTCCTCCCAAACACCCATTTTTGAAAATTTCTCTGTTCTTTGGGAAAGTAATTCGGAAATTGGATATTGGCGTAATTCTTTTACATTTTTCAGGATACGTTCTTTTAATAGCCGGGCCATTTGCTCCGGTGCCCGATGAGCACCACCTAAAGGTTCAGGAACAATTTCATCAGCAATTCCCAGTTTCTCCACATCACGAGCGCTAACCTTCATTGATTCGGCTGCTTTGGGTGCCTCTTTTGCATCCCGATATAAAATCGAAGCACAACCTTCCGGAGATATAACCGAGTACCATGTATTTTCCAGCAATAAAATTCTGTCTCCGACACCTATACCAAGAGCTCCGCCGCTAGCACCTTCTCCGATTACAATCACAATTATCGGAATTTCTAAGCGTGACATTTCAAATAGATTTCTGGCAATAGCTTCAGCCTGGCCTCTTTCTTCAGCTCCTATTCCCGGATAAGCCCCAGGAGTATCAATAAGAGTAACCACAGGTTTTTTGAATTTTTCAGCCAATTTCATGATGCGTAAAGCTTTTCTGTAACCTTCGGGGTGAGGCATGCCAAAATTACGTTCTATATTCTGTTTTGTATTACGGCCTTTTTGTTGTCCTATTATAACTAACCTTTCATCTTCGATAGTTGCCAAACCGGCAATGATGGATTTATCATCGGAAAACTTTCTATCTCCATGGAGTTCTGTAAATTTGGAGGTCATCGAATTTATATAATCCATTGCATAAGGACGTTGTGGATGGCGAGCCAGTTGAACTCTTTGCCAGCGCGTTAATTTAGAATGTATCTTTTCTATCTGCTTTTCTAATTTTTTTTCAAGTTTATTGATCTCACTGCTCATATCTACATCTGAAGTAGCAGCAAGGTCGCGCATTTCATTCAGTTTTTTTTCAAGCTTTACAATCGGCTTTTCAAAATCAAGCACTTTATTATTCATTAGATCACCTTGAATTTATATTCTTAGTAAAGCTTTTAATAATATTTCTATATCAAGAAATAAAGAGTAATTTCTCATATAATAATGTTCATAATTTTGTTTATCAACTTCATCAGGTTCGTGATTACCCTGCACCTGAAAGAGACCTGTTATTCCGGGTTTATAATGAAGTTTGCGTTTTCTTTTATCCGCAGTTAATAGTTCACTTCCAACCATACTCATATCCCCTTTGAATACAGACCAGATCAGGGGGAAACGATGTAAATTTTTTCTATATTTTTTACCATTCCGTCTTTTGAAAACGAATCCTGTAAAACTTTTCTCCTGCCAGGTAATAAATTTTTGTCTTTTTAATTTGCCTCCTGTAAAAAAGACATAGAGAAATACAAACGGTGAAAATAAGACGCCCCCCAGGAAAGAAACGATAATATCAAAAATCCTTTTAAAAAATTGATTGCTAAAATAGAATATATTGTAATCCACTTCAATCAGGGGAATATCTTCAATTTTTTCTACACTGGATTTACCCAGAATGAAATCTAAATTGCGAGGTACTATTCTGGCTTCAACCCTTTCTTTACGAACCTGATCCAGAATATTTAAAATATCTTCATTGTCAAATTGATCGGTAGTAAAAATTAATTCTGTTGCTTTATATATTCTTACGATCTCATTTAGATTCTTTATACTACCTAAAAAAGGAAATCCATTGATTCGATCTACATTATAATTTTTATCGACAAAGCCCAAAATTTCAAATCCATGTTCAATATGAGTCTGCATTTTTTTAGCAATTCGTCTTGTCTCCTCTCCACTGCCTATTAGAATGGTCCGTCTCAATAATAAGGAACGCATTAATTTAGATTTTAAGGGGATTATTTTTCTTCGCTGAAGGACTAAAAGAATTATTCTCCAGCCCGGAATTAATAAAGCAATAACCAGAAAACAGTAGTTAATATATTTGGGCGAATAGATCATATCGTAAAAAACATTATTTGCCAGGAAGGAAATTATCAATCCTATTATAGCAGCTACACTGGCCCGGGAATATGAGAGCACCCGCTTATCATATAATCCTACAGTGTATCCAACTCCTAACCATAATAATAAATAAAATAGGATCATTGAAATTAAGGTCTGGGAGGAAGGAAGGGGAGTGGTTTGTAAAAAATGGGTCGCAAGAATACTACTAAAAACAGCTAAAGCATCGATAAAAGGGATGAAATATTTTCTAACAGCCTGAGATATCAGGGATAGAAAGCCTCGCATTACAATGCCTAATTTTAGAAAAATATCAATGAAAAAATAAGCACCTTTACTAAAATGTTTATTAACAAAGATTCCCATCGCTTTATAAAATACTATTAAGTTATCAAAAGAAGCAAGCTTGGCACTTTCTCCTTTGTAATGAACGATTTGAGTATCAGGAACATAATATATTTTCCAGCCGGCATCTTTGATCCTATAGCAGAAATCAAGATCCTCACCATACATGAAATAATCCTCGTCAAGTCCCCCAATCTTCTTATAAACTTCCTTTCTTAGCATGAGAAAAGAGCCACTAACTGCATCGACTTCAGTAAGTTCATCCGGGTCTTTATAGGTTAAATTATATTTTCCAAATAGTTTATTTTTTGGGAAAAAACGGCTTAACCCTAACATCTTAGGGATTGCTACAGAAGGAGTAGGGAATGAGCGACGACAGGCTTTTTGAAGTGTTCCGTCAGCGTTTAGTATCTTACACCCCGCTGCTCCTGCTTCGGGATGATTCTCAAAAAATCGGATCATGGTAGGGACTGTATCTTCCTGAAGTAAAGTGTCAGGATTTAATAATAATAGATACTTGCCCTGTGCTATTTCCAAACCCTGGTTGCAAGCTTTAGCAAAACCTGAATTACGCTCGTTCTCTATTAGATTAATTTCCGGAAATTCATTTTTTACTATGCGAGCACTACCATCGACAGAAGCATTATCTACTACGATTATCTCACTATCCAGGTTTTTTAAAGTTTTTTTGAGGGATAATAAGGATTGCTGTAAAAATTCTTTTACATTGTAACTAACTATTATAACAGATATATCCATTAATTTATAAACGTCCTATAAAATTTAGAATTACTAGCTTCCATACCATAAAGACTGCTTCATAGACTATTTGTTTTGACATTTTCGATTCACCTTCGGTGCGTTCTGTAAAAATGATCGGGATCTCATGGAGTTTGAATCCTTTTTTATAGGCTCTATAATTCATTTCAATCTGAAAAGCGTAGCCAGTAGACCTGACATTATCTAATTCGATAGATTCCAGTACCTTGTTATGAAAACATTTAAATCCTGCTGTTGGATCCTGAATTGGAAGCCGGGTAACAAATCTTGCATAACGACTTCCTAAATAACTAATAATCAGTCTTTTTAAAGGCCAATTAACAACATTCACTCCATTACAATAGCGAGAGCCAATGACAAGATCGTTGCCCTGTTTACATTTGTTAATTAGACGGGGAACATCCTTGGGATTGTGAGATAAATCAGCATCCATTTCCAGGATGAATCTATAATTATGATCAAGAGCCCATTTAAAACCTTTTATGTATGCTGTTCCCAGTCCTAGTTTACCTTCCCGTTCGATCAAATAAATTCTATTTTTATATTCTTCTTGATGCTCTCTGACTACATCGGCAGTATTATCAGGACTATTATCATCAATAACCAGTATATCAACATCGAATCCAATTAATTTTTTAATCACCAGTGGAATATTATTTTTTTCATTATAGGTTGGAATAATCACTAGGGCCGGATTGGTTTTATCCATCCTCTTTCTCCTCGATTTCCTCTATTTCTGATTTCATTTCCTTTAAGGCATCTTTAATGCTGTAGAGTTTTATATCTAATGAATTTTGTAATTTATCCGAAATTAGGCCGGCTTTATACGGTCTTGCTGCCTTTTGATTCAAAGCCCTGGTTGTAACTTTTTTGATCAATTTATTGTCAAGAGCAAAGACATCTGCTATTTCCAAAGCAAATTCAAAACGACTTAGATAATCCTCACCACCGTAATGATAAATTCCTTCCAATTTTTTATCAATTATTTTTTCTGTCACTTCAGCAAGACTATCAACCCAGGTTGGATTTCCAAATTGATCATTAACGACTTTGATAGGGTTGCCATTCCGTAGATTGTCAATTACCCAGTGAACGAAATTAGCTCCTTTGGATTGTGTATTACCAAAGAGAACATTCGTTCTTATGATTGTGACAGGTAAATTAGACTTAATTAATAATTTTTCGGAGTCATACTTTGTTTGCCCATAGTAATTAATTGGATTGATCTCATCATCTTCTTCATAAGGCCCGTGTGAACCATCAAAAACATAATCTGTTGATATATGAATTATATGAGTATTATACTGTTCAACAGCTTCGATCAGATTATGGACACCATTTACATTGATAGTTTTTGCCAATTTTTTGTTATCTTCAGAACCATCAACATCTGTATATGCAGCACAATTCACGACTACTTCCGGTTTGATCTGGTTGATCATTTTTTCTACTTGCTTGAACTCTGTAATATCTAGTTGGGAATAGTTTACCGGAGAATCATAGATCAGATTTTCTTGCACATCAGTTGCAAAAACCTGATGCTTGTTATTTAAGCGCTGGGTACATTTTTCACCCAGCATTCCATTTGCACCGGTTACAAGAACTCTCATAAATTAGAGTTTACTCCCTTCTTTTTTAAATTCGGTAAGCCTTGCTTTCATATCAGAATTTTGAAGGGCAATTATCCGGGCTGCATAGACAATAGCATTAATAACACCAGGTTTTCCAATAGCCATAGTTGCTACGGGGATACCTTTAGGCATTTGTAAAATTGAATAAAGAGCATCAGTACCATTTAGAGGAGAAGCATTGAGAGGGACTCCAATAACCGGGATATTAGTTAATGCTGCAATAACTCCCGGTAAATGAGCGGCCATACCGGCACAAGCAATTATAACCTGTAGTTGATCCTCATGATTCTCTATATATTCTACAAGTTCGTCATGTTGACGATGTGCTGATATTACTTTTATTTCATAATCCAGTTCAAAATAATCGATATATTTTTGGGCTGATTCAATTGTATCAAGATCTGAACTGCTTCCCGCAATTATAGAAACATCCATATAAGATCCTCCTTTTATTCCATTTTTAAGTCATTTAATTTAATAGCAAGTCTATAAATAGGCAAATTAATTTCGACAATGAATACATTGTCCCTCAAAGACTTCCTAAAAAATGCACCTGAATTTTATATTAAATTACTATTTTTTCTTATATTCAGTTGTAAAGGTTTTGACAATAATATCCAATTGTCGGAAAAGATTTGTAACCCGGTGGCCTGGATAATAGATCAAGTAATCTACTACAAATGTTCTATCAGTTTTTTTATCATAAAAAGAATAAGTAGCAAAGGGACCACCTTTTGTTTGTTGCTTATGATACCAAAGGCCATACATTTTTAATGCATCCCTGTTATTATAGGTTGTGTGATAGAAACCTAAGGCGGAGGTGTCTGTGCCCACCGAGTCATACCAGGCCCCAATCTGATTTCTTTGTTCTAATAACCCGTCCATATGCATTAGCTCGGTCTGGAAACCATCTTCCCAATAAAAGGAAATCCAGCGGAAAGGATCAAGCCGGCCCAGCCAGATAAAATTTTCTCTCTCCTCGAGAATTTTAAATTTATTGGGAACCCGGAAAGTCCATTGATATTTGCTCCAAATATATTTTGTATCGCCTTTACGTTCATATTGGTTATAAATATAATCCTTGGTTCTTTCAATATATTGGCGATCAATTTTGTTATATATCCAATCTTTTTGTTCTTTAATATTAGCCCGCATCTGTTCAATATCTTG
>JAIPHI010000030.1 GCA_021735285.1 Fidelibacterota bacterium
GAAAGTACCATATATACAGTGCAAGTGAAGCCTGAGCCTGATCTAATAATTTCAGCGATCAAACAAGCCATTGATAATTATCCTGCCCTCTCAACTTCAGTTTACTACTCAGGAACAGATACTCTTCGAAATGTTAAATTGAGAATCACTGAGGCTGATGGAACTCTATATGGAGTGGATAAATTTAAGATATTTCCTGATATAGAAAATGTACTATCTATCAAAGGTGAATTGGGGCACGGTACAAAGAATTTCATAGCGGAAATTGACCCGGATAATAAGATTACAGAAAACAATGAGAATAATAACAAATCCGATCCAATTTCAATGATAATTAACACTTTTCCTATTCTAGCAGAACATGGATCATCATATACTGGTAATCAAAATGATACGATAAGATATGATGGACATTTTTCTATTTACTTACCTCCTGGTATAGTAGATGATTCCGGTGCGGTAAGAATTCATCCAAAAAAGTCACAACCAAATTTATATTCTCAGCCCGACTACCAAATTATTAAATTGGATTCAATATATTGCTATAGTGTCCAATTTTCTGAACCTCCTCACAAAGATTTTTATATTGAATTTACGACTGACATCGATTCTATCAAAAAAACCGCAGCAATCTCCCGCTATTCCAGAAGACTCAAAATATGGCTTTGCTTTAAAAATGAGCATGCCGGGAAACTGGCTGCTTATTTTTCACAAGCCGGGCAGTTCGCTCTTATGCTTTCCGAGGATAACACTGATCCTTATATAGAACTTAATATTGATGGTAAACAAATTTATGATGGTTCGTATATTTCAGAGCAACCCAGTATTTCAATCATTGGAGAAGATAAAAATGGTGTCAATATGACAAATAATGGACTACAGGTTTTCCTGGACAGCAATCCAGTTGATTTCAATAAATTCAACATTCCTGATACTATTGCTAATGGAAATTATGTAACTGCTCAATTTAGACCGGAATTGACTTGTGGCAATCATAATCTAAAAGTTGAATTGGTAGATGCTGCCGGTAATAAAGGTGTAAAAATAATTGAATTTATAATCAGTGATGATTTAAAACTGAAAGACTACGGAAATTTTCCTAATCCTTTTAAAACCCAAACGACTTTTATTTATGAATTAACCAGGAGGGTGGATATTCTACAAATTAAAATTTACACAGTAGCTGGCAGACATATTAAAACAATTGATAATAAATCCCATTTTAATTCCGGAGAAGACCTTAGAAATAGTGGTTATCATGAAGTCACCTGGGATGGCCTAGATAAGTATGGAAATTTTCTTGCAAACGGGGTTTACTTTTACAAAATATATATAAAAAAAGATGATAAAACTAAATCTTCGATTGGTAAAATAGCAAAATCAAGATGAAAAATCCTTTATCCATAGTATCAATTATTCTAATGGTTTTTATCACTTCCTTATTCTGCGGTGAATATGGAGATAGTTTCCTTAGACTAGGTGTGAGTGCCCGGGCCATAGCAATGGGCAATAGTATCGGGTCTTTAGATACAACTGAAACAGCTTTTATAAGTAATCCTGCTGGTTTGGCTTATCAAGATAAATTTAGAATAGGAATAATGTACACCTCCCAATTCGGTCTCGCTGATCACAATTATATCGGATTATCACTACCAGTTTTAAAAAAGCCTCAAACCTCCTTGACATTTAGTTGGGTGCGATTTCAAGTTGGAGACTTAATTTACAGACCGAATATCCTCGTCGATATATCCGATCCGGAGGCTAGAAGAGATTCTGTAATTAGTTTTGCCAACAAACCTTTCAGCACTTTTCAAGAAAGAGACGAAGCAATATTTATCTCATTAGCCCGCTTATTTAATAAAAATATTTCTTTGGGTTGGAAATACGCAAATTTAAACCTGAACATACCAATCGGTTTAAATTTTAAAATTATCAGGAAACAATTAGCCGATAATAGAGGGACCGGATTAGGTTTGGATTTAGGTACAGGACTAAAAATTAATGGCGCTGCCTTAACTAATATTTATAATTTTGGTGATCTGTATCTTGGGTTGAGTATTCGTGATTTGTTGGGAACTACAATCTACTGGAACACTAAAAAACAGGATAGGATTTCTCGCTCAACTATTTTCTCCCTGGCCTTTGCCCAACCGCTAAAATTTTATAACTCAATTTTAAATCTTTGCTCAGAAATTGACACAAGATACAATACCTATAGATTGGGAGTTGAATTCGATCTAAATCGGAAAATTGCTTTTCGAACCGGCTTAAATGATAAACAAGCAGCCATCGGTCTGGGTTTAAAATTTCATCTTTTGAGCAGATTGATTCATCTCGACTATTCCTTCAAAAGTCATGATCTAGGGGCAACTCACAGAATCGGAGGGGGATTAGCATGGTAATTCATAGACATCGAATGTTTGTCTTACTTATTATTTTAATTTCCATTTTATCAAATTGTGAATTATTTGACCTTGGTAGTGATCTTGAGGATCCTGATCCTCCGGCAGCTCCTAATATTATTCCTCAATCATTACCCGATGACTCTCTGCAAACCGGAATAGGTCCAGCAGACTATGTTAGAGGTATCTACTTTGAATGGTATAATAATTCGGAAAAAGACATAGGAGGTTACTATATATACAGACGTACCGAATCCTCTGATCAGACTTTTATTAAACTTGATACGGTAGAATTTTATACCAGTATCATTGAAGCCAATTCCTATATCGATACTTTGGTGGACTATTACAAAAATTATTTTTATTTTATCACAGCTTACGATTATGGTAATAATGAAAGTAAACCTTCAGATACAATCAGGTATATGTTGGTTGAAAAAGTAGATCTAGTCACTCCCAATGGTAAAATGGATCCACCATTAAATAATTTCATCTGGTATGAGTTCACCCGGCTCACAAATGAATATGTACTTGAGATGGAAGACTTGGAAAATTCCGAAACTATTTGGGTAACAAGGTTTAACAGGTCAAATTATGAAGAAGAGCAACAAATGAAAAATTATAATTTTGATGGAAGTTCAAAGTTTCCTAAACTTACAAAGAATAAAGTTTATCGCTGGCGGATTCATTCGATATTTATGGTTGACCGGAGTAATTGTGATCTGTCAGGAGCAAAGTCGAACTGGAATTATTTTACAATCGAGTAAACGAGGTGCAATAATTAAACTTAATTTTAGCATTATTGTAATTGTATTCTTTACCTATCTGTCAGGGCAATCCTATATCAATAATGCTCCTGGAAATATTAAGAAAACCGCAGAATATTATTACACATCCAATGAGGAGGATACTATTCAAATAAATCTATGGGGGGAAATTAAAAATCCAGGAACTTATTATCTTGACCAGGAGGTTGATCTGATTACACTCATTTCACTAGCCGGGGGACCAACACAAAATGCTAATTTTAGCAAAATAAAAATAATTAATAATCAAAATGATAAAATCAAAAGCGTAAATATTTCTGAATATATTAACAGAGGGAAAGATTCTGATATTCCATACATTAAAAATGGATCCACCGTTATAATTGCTCAAAAAACAAGTAGAAAAATTTATCACTATTTATCATGGGTTACCCGCATATTAAGTATTTTTTCTGTTTATTTTATGATTAGATATTACTATATTTCCGGTTAGTTTAGGAATCTATTTTTAGGAGTTCGAATGCTAGACGCAGTAGATGTAAAAATATTGCAAATTTTGCAGGAAAATTGCAAAACTCAACGCACAAAAATTGCAGAAGAAGTTGAGCTTACTATCCCTGCTGTTAGTGAACGGATCAAAAAGTTAGAAAAAACTGGCATCATTGAAGGATATCATGCTAAAGTCAAACCCCATAAACTGGGAAAAGATATCATTGCTTATGTTCATATTTTTTATTCCCAATCTAATGATTATGAATATAACCATTTTTTGGACAGTATTAATAATGAAGAAGATATCATTGAATGTTATTCAATAGCTGGTGATAGTTCTCATATTGTGAAAATTTATACAAAAAGTACAGAATCATTAGAATATTTATTAAATAGAATTCAATCTTGGCAGGGTGTTGAGGGAACAAAAACCTATGTGGCTCTATCGAATTTTAAAGATTCTACTTCAATCAAACCCACAAAAAATTTAATTAAATAATATAATGAGGAAAATTTATGGTAGCTGATATAGACATTCAGGAAGAGATAAGTACTATCAAGCCCAGAATCAAAAGGTTACGGGGGTTGCTTTGACCTGGATAATAAGATAGCTGAAAAAGAAAAACTCCAGAGGGCGGCTTCTTCACCGGATTTTTGGAATGATACGAAGAGAGCCCGAAAGATATCAAAACGGTTAACTTTTCTGGAAAATCTCATAAAAAAATTTGAAGATATTAAGAACAGATTTGAAGATCTTGAAGAACTCGCTTTACTTGCTGAAGATGATGAGCATATGCAATCTGAGATCAAGCAAATGTTACCGGCTCTTCAGAAAGATATAGAAAAAATCGAATTAGAGAATATGCTCAGTGGTGAAGATGACGATAAAGATGCAATTTTGAGTATTCATCCGGGAGCCGGTGGTACTGAATCTCAGGATTGGGCAGAGATGCTATTACGCATGTACACCCGATGGATGGATAAAAACGATTATGAATATGAAGAAATTAATTTTATGAAAGGTGATGAAGCCGGAATTAAAGATGTAACTCTGGAAGTAAAAGGCGAATATGCCTATGGATATTTAAAGGCTGAAGCCGGCATTCACCGCCTGGTAAGAATTTCACCTTTTGATTCAAATCAGCGGAGACACACCTCCTTTGCCTCAGTTTTCGTCTATCCGGAAATCGATGACACTATAGAAGTTGATATGAATGAAAACGATCTTCGCATAGATACTTACAGAGCAAGCGGAGCCGGGGGCCAACATGTTAACAAAACGGAGTCAGCAATCCGTATTATCCACAAACCCACGGGCATTAAAGTACAGTGTCAGAATGAACGCTCTCAACATAAAAATAAAGAAACCGCAATGAAACTTTTGAGAGCCAAACTGTATCAAAAGAAGAAAGAAGAAAGAGAGCAGGAAAAAAACAGAATAGAAAATAATAAAAAAGATATTGCCTGGGGTAATCAAATCCGGTCTTATGTTTTTCATCCCTATCGCAAGGTTAAAGACCATCGTACAAATATTGAGGAAGGTAATGTGGATGCAGTTATGGATGGGGATATAGACAAATTTATAAAAAATTATCTGATGCAATTTTCAAATTAACAAGGAGATCGACTTGAGCACAAACACATCCGAAGGAAAATCTTTACAGGAAATTAGAAATGTTCGCATAGAAAAAGTTAAAAAGATCAAAGAATTAGGATTCAATCCTTACGATTATAAATTTGAACGCACCCATAAAGCAGCCGACGTAATTGACAATTACGAAGAACTCAAAGAGGAAGTAACAGTTAAGATAGCTGGACGTCTAATGGCTATTAGAAAAATGGGGAAGGCCAACTTCTGTGATATCAAAGATGATCAAAATGAAATACAAATTTACATTCAGAAAAATAAATTAGATGAAGAGCAATATGAATTATTTAAGCTTCTGGACATAGGCGATATTATTGGTGTAAGCGGCAAAGTGATGAAGTCTCGCACCGGAGAAATCACGATCTTTGTAGAGCAGCTGGATATTTTAACAAAAAGTATTCGGCCGATACCCATTGTCAAAGAATCCGATGACAAAACCTATGATGCTTTTCATGACAAAGAATTGCGCTATCGAAAAAGATATCTGGATCTAATTGTTAATCCTGATGTCAAGGAAGTCTTCAAAACAAGATCTAAAATCATCAGCTGGACCAGAGAATTTTTAGATAATAATGACTACATCGAAGTTGAAACTCCCATTCTACAACCCTTATATGGGGGAGCGAATGCCCGTCCATTCAAGACTTATTATAATGCCTTAAGTTCAGAATTCTATCTTAGAATAGCTGATGAATTATATCTCAAACGCCTGATAATCGGTGGTTTTGATCGAGTCTATGAATTATCTAAAAATTTCCGGAATGAAGGTGTTGATCGGAATCATAATCCTGAATTTACATTATTGGAATTTTATCAGACCTATGTGGATTATGAATATATGATGGATTTTGTGGAAAACTTTTTCAAATTCATGGCAGATAAACTAGATAAAAAGAAATTTGAATTTAATGGCAATGAAATTCGGCTTGATCAGGATTTTAAGCGAAGTTCCATGTTTGATCTAATTGAGCAATATACAGGTGAGAATATTTCTGATGCTGATGCCACTCAACTGAAAACAATTTGCGCATCTAAAGGTATGGAAATCACAGAGAACGACCACTATGGAAACTATATAGAGTATCTTTTTGATGAGTTTGTTGAGCCCAATCTGATTCAACCAACTTTTGTCACTGATCTGCCAAAAGCAATTTCACCTCTGGCCAAATTAAAACGCGACGGCTCAAAAAATATTGTAGAGCGTTTCGAACTTTTTATTGGGCAACAAGAATTTGTGAATGCCTTTAGTGAATTGAACGATCCACTTGATCAAAGGGAGCGGATGGAAAAACAGAAACGGTTGGGAGAATCAGGAGACAAAGAAGCCCAAACTCTGGATGAAGATTTTCTCGAAGCCTTAGAATATGGTATGCCACCCACCGGTGGAGTTGGAATTGGAATCGATCGACTGGTAATGTTGCTGACCAATCAGAATTCCATTAGAGATGTACTTCTTTTTCCTCAGATGAGACAATAAAAAGTCTCTCCTATGAAAATATCATCTTTTATAGCAAAACGCCATTTATTTGGTCACCACAAAGTGGGATATATATCTTTTATAAGTATCATTTCCACTGTGGGCCTGGGCATTGGCGTGGCCGCTTTAATCCTTACGATTTCTGTCTTAAATGGCTTTGAACAGGAGCTCAAAAGTAAACTGATCAATTTTGACGCTCATGTTCGTTTACGTTTGCTATACAAAGATTCAATGGATTCTACCCAGGCTGTTTATGCCCAATTAGATAGTATTGAATCAATTCAGACAATTGTCCCGTATATCCATCGGAATGTCTTAATTAGAAAAGGCGCAAATACCGATGGAGTGGTGGTCGAAGGGATCAAAGAAGAGGACATTAAAAAAACTTTAAATATTAAAAATTTTATTGTCAAAGGTAATTTAAAATTTACTACTGAGGAGGGAACCGATGGAATTGTGATCGGCAGAAAGCTGGCTGAATACCTCGAAGTCGATGTGGGAGAGAATCTATATCTTTTCAATATTCCAAATTTAAAATCATTTTCCAATAATCAAAAAATAGGAAAATTTACCTTAACAGGTATTTATCATTCCGGAATTTCCGAATATGATGATGTTTTTGTTTATACAAGTTTGAAGGCCTGTCAAAAATTATTCAATATGCAAAATTTTTCCGGTTTTCAGATGCAAATCGATAATCCTGATAATTCGCATTTGATAGCAACTCAAATCAATAATCAACTTGGATTCCCCTATCATGCTTTTAGCTGGGATGATCTTCATAAGAATCTCTTTAAATGGTTAAAAGTTCAACGCTTTCCTATCATACTTGTATTTGGTTTAATTGTGATAGTGGCTCTTTTTAATCTGGTCAGTGCTCTCACTATGATTGTAATAGAAAAAACAAAGGACATTGGAATTCTCAAGAGCCTGGGTCTTAACAAACGGCAGATTATCAGTATTTTTGTTCAGGAATCCATTATAATTGGACTGGCAGGAATTGCTCTTGGCTTTCTTCTTACTTTCCTTTTTTCCTGGTTACAAAATCAATACGGTCTTGTATCTATACCAGAAGAAGTATATTTCATGCAAAGAGTACCTGTCCTATTGAGATTAAAAGATTTTATAATTATCGGCAGCATTGCTTTGCTGTGTTCTGTTTTGGCTACAATCTATCCGGCTTTTAAAGCCAGCAATGTGTATCCCAACGAGGTAATCCATTATGAATAGGGCATCTTAGTAATGAAAAATTCAACTTTATCCTGGATAGCGCTCAAATATTTTTTCTCAAAAAAGGAGACCGGTTTGGTTTCTTTTACCTCATGGGTCTCTATTATTGGAATTGGGTTGGGGGCCTTTGCCCTGGTAATCACTCTTAGTGTTTTAAACGGTTTTGAAAAAGAGATTGCAGACAGACTGATAAATATAGAATCTCACCTCAAAGTAACGGGTAAAAATATTACGGATCAAACATTGAATAATGTCCGGAAAGTGGCTAAAAAAAACAACCTTAACGTAAATAAAACCTTGCCCTACATCTCAAGAAAAGCCATTCTCAATTCCAATGGAATCAATTCTGCTATTAGATTAAAAGGAATTGACGCCCCGGCTAAACAAAAGATATTCAAGAATAGAGAGGTAGTGATCCGGGGAAATATCGATTTTAAGAGCCCCACATCCGACTTGCCAGGAATTTTAATTGGTTATCGATTAGCTGATAAATTGGGATTATTTATTGGTGATACTGTTAACATA
This sequence comes from Fidelibacterota bacterium, assembly GCA_021735285.1. Lineage (GTDB taxonomy): Bacteria > Fidelibacterota > UBA2242 > UBA2242 > JAFGTP01 > JAIPHI01. Next base: position 8,542 of record JAIPHI010000030.1, read on the forward strand.
ATAAATCCAACTAATATAAGTCCTACTCTCAATATACCTTCGGTCGGCAAATTTCATTTAGCAGGTGTATATCGCCTTGATCTTTTCGATTATGATAATGCTGTGGGATTCGTTCAATTATCGGAAGCCAGACGTATTTTCCGCATGGGGAAAAATTATTCAGGTATAGATATAACATTTAACAATTATTCGGAAATTGACAGAAAAAAAAGCATTTTAAGAAGGGAACTTCATTCTCAGGTAAGGGTTAAAAGCTGGGAAGAGATGCACAAATCTCTATTTGGTGCGATGCAATTAGAAAAGTATGGCAGTTTTATTGCACTTAGTTTTATTGTTCTTGTTGCTATTTTTAATCTGACAAGTTCTCTGGTAATGATGGTAATGGAAAAAATAAACGAAATTGGAATGTTACAAGCATTAGGGATGAATCGAAAACAACTCAAAGGCATTTTCTTAAGGCTCGGTTTTTATACAGGAGCGATTGGGTTAACTGCCGGAATAATGGTATCTTCAATAATATGTTTTATTCAACAAGTTTATCAACTGATTCCTCTACCTTCAGTTTATTTTATTCCTTATGTGCCGGTTGAAATTAACCCCCTGGATCTTATATTAATTTTAGTTTCCGGTCTATTATTGATATTTCTGGGTACTTTATACCCGAGCATAAAAGCCAGCTCCCTTGTTCCATTGGAGGCTATTAATTATGAAAAATAAGACAGAACAATCCTCATTGATAGAAATAAATAAGTTATCAAAATCCTATAGAAATCAGGGTGAAGAGATAAAAGTATTATCAGAGCTTAGTTTTCAAGTCAAAAAAGGTGAAATTCTGGCTGTTATGGGACCTTCGGGAGTAGGTAAATCAACACTTTTAAATTTAATTGGAACCATTGATAAACCCGACAAGGGAGAAATACTATTTGATAAACAGAATCCTTTTGTACTTTCAGATACCGACATGGCTCGTTTTCGCAATAAAAATATTGGATTCATATTTCAATTTCACCACCTTTTACCGGAATTTACTGCGCTAGAGAATGTTTATCTTCCTTCAATTATATATGAAAATTCCAAAAACGAAAAAATCGACCGCGCAAAAGAAATGCTAGACAGAGTTGGCCTGACCCCCCGTTTAAATCATAAACCCAACCAGCTTTCCGGTGGAGAAAGGCAGAGAGTAGCGGTAGCCAGAGCATTAATCAATAATCCCTATGTAATTCTTGGTGATGAACCTTCAGGAAATCTAGACGTGGACAATAGTAAGAAACTGATCGATTTGCTATTTGAGATTAATCATAAATATAACAATACTTTTATTCTTGCTACTCACAATCCGGGGATAGCGGAGCGCTGTGATAGAACAATTAACCTCAAAAAAATGCATCTTTAATAAACAATAAATCTATTTTTATTTACAATTAGGTTGAAATAAATAAAGATTAAGTTTAGCTTGTAATGTAAGAAACAAACATAAAGGAATAGGATATAAATGAAAGCCAATTTTTCAAAAAGAATACAACAATTAATAAAATTAGCTCGGAATGAAGCCCGGCGTCTAGACCAGGAATATGTGGGTTCTGAACATCTTCTCCTCGGTCTCCTAAAGCGTTCTAATACCTCCGTCAAAGATATTCTAAGCAATCTGAAAGTTAAACCTAATCGGCTTGTTACTAAAGTCGAAGATCTTGTAGATAATGACTCTAATAACCCTGTTCTTGGCCCCATTCCCCTATCAAAAAATGCTGAACAAATATTACGTAGTGCCTATAAGGAAGCCAAAAGCGCAGGTTCAAAATCAATTAGCGATGAACATGTAATTTTATCAATCTTGAAAATTGATGATGGAATCGCCAATAAAGTGCTATCAGATGCGGGTGTAAATTATTCAAACTTCAAAAGTTCCCTCCAGTCTCCAATCATCTCCGTCAAAAATAAATCTAAGAAATCAGAGAAGGATACACCTGCACTCGATCATTTTTCTCAGGATATTACTGAAAAAGCTATCAATGACGAACTTGATCCGGTCATAGGTAGAGAGAAAGAGATTGAAAGAGTAAGCCAGATTTTAGCCCGACGGAAAAAAAATAGTCCGGTCTTAATCGGAGAACCGGGTGTAGGAAAAACCGCAATCGTCGAAGGTCTTGCAACAAAAATTATCAATCATCAGGTACCCAAAATATTACAAGGCAAAAGAGTTATTTCTCTTGATTTAGGCGCCCTCGTTGCTGGAACGAAGTATAGAGGTCAGTTCGAAGAAAGAATGAAAGCAATCATGAAAGATCTGGAAAAAGCAGATGATACAATTATCTTTATTGATGAATTGCATACGATCGTAGGAGCCGGGGGTGCAGGAACTTCTTTGGATGCTTCCAATATGTTGAAGCCTGCTCTTGCCCGCGGTGAATTACAATGTATTGGAGCCACAACATTGACAGAATACCGCAAACACATAGAAAAAGATGGGGCTCTTGAAAGAAGATTTCAAAAAATTCTAGTTAATCCTCCTTTAAGAGATCAAACTCTAAAAATTTTAAAGGGGTTGAAAAAACGCTATGAAGAGCACCACAGAATCGAATATACTCCAGAAGCTTTGGAAGCTGCTGTTGATTTGAGCGAAAGATACATAACTGATAAATATCTTCCGGATAAAGCAATAGATGTAATGGATGAAGCTGGCTCCCGGGTTCATATCAGAGACGTGGTTATACCTGATGGTATTATGGAGCTAGAACAAAAAATTAGCAATCTTGAAAAAAAGAAAGAAAAGGTAATTCAATCTCAAGATTTTGAGAAAGCCGCCCAGCTGCGGGATGTTGAAAAGAAGTTACAGAAAAAATTAGCTGAGTTAAAACAAGAATGGCAGGAAGAGAAAGGCAATGAACCAGTGTATGTATCTGAAGAAGATATGGCTGATGTTGTCACTATGATGACCGGAATTCCTGTCAATAGAATCACCTCCGATGAAAATGAAAAACTGATCGATATGGAAAAAGAGCTAGGTAAGTCTGTTATCGGTCAAAATCATGCCATTAATAAAATTTCCAGAACCATTAGACATGCTCGGGCTGGATTAAAAAGCCCTGATAGACCAATCGGAAGTTTTCTATTTTTGGGACCAACGGGAGTTGGAAAAACAGAGTTAGCCCGAGTTTTAGCAAGATTTCTATTTAATACTGAAGACGCTTTAATTAAGGTGGATATGTCAGAGTACATGGAGAAATTTGCAGTTTCCAGATTAGTAGGTGCTCCTCCCGGATATGTAGGCTATGATGAAGCTGGCGAACTTACCGAAAAAGTAAGAAGACGTCCCTATTCTGTTGTCCTATTTGATGAAATTGAAAAAGCTCATCATGATGTCTTTAATATTTTACTGCAAATTTTTGATGAAGGCGTCCTAACAGATAGTTTTGGAAGAAAAGTTGACTTTAAGAATACTGTTATCATCCTCACTTCTAATATAGGTACTAAAAAAATTGAAGGAGAAGGTCTTGGGTTTTTTGCTACAGAAAATAAGCAAAAAGTAATTGAAGATAAAATCCAAGGCGAGTTAAAAAAATTATTCCGTCCTGAATTGCTAAATAGATTGGATGAAAAAGTAATATTCAACATCCTTACTAAAGAATCTATTGCTAAAATTATTGACCTTGAGATTGAAAAAATATCTGATAATATGAGAAAGACAGACACTAAAATTAATATTGATGAAAAGGCTAAAAAGTTATTAATCGAAAACGGCTATGAACCAAATTTTGGTGCTCGTTCAATAATCCGTGCAATTAGAGAAATGATTGAAGAACCTCTGGCTGATAATATATTAAAAGGTAAAATTGAAAAAAGCGGTGTGATTCTGGTAACTGCCAAAGATAATAATATTATTTTCAAACAGAATGATAAAGAAGCAAAAGAATCGATCGAAACGGAGTCAGTTAATTACTCATTATAAATAAAATAGATAAGCAATAGTTTTATCAACATTCCTGGAAAATTAAGTTTTTTCAGGAATGTTTTTATATCACACACCCCATACTAAATCAAAAAATAAAGAATTCATTGGATTGAAGGTATATAATACTTTCTTAAAATTATAATGCCTTTAGCCATTAACAAATTGTAACTAATATTTTACTTTCAGTAATAACCTAATCTGTAATTGTCATGGATATTTTATTAATTTAAATTTGTTTCATTTTACATCCATAATCAATTTATAGAATAACATCTAACCGGTAACTCCAATCCAGCCGATATTTTATTATTGGAGAGACAATCTATCCACACAAACATTTGACAACTTTACACGGTCAACTGTCAAATAACCTTTCCTTCAAAAATTATATGACTATCTGTCTTATTAATGTTGTGGCATAGGATTTGTCACCTTTATTTTCTAGAAAATTGAAAAGATAAAATGAATTAAGAAATAAAGGAGTAAAATATGGGAAAAATAATAGGAATTGATCTTGGAACCACAAATTCCTGCGTAGCTGTGATGGAGGGTGGCGAGCCTAAAGTATTAGAAAATTCCGAAGGAAATTCTACTACTCCATCAGTTGTAGTCTTTAAAAAAGATGGTGAACGGGTTGTAGGAGATACTGCCAAAAGACAAATTGTAACAAATCATAAACGTGCTCTTTATTCCATAAAAAGATTTATGGGTAGAACTTATGACGAAATTGAGACTGAACGTGGAGAAGTCCATTTTGAAGTAGTAAAAGGTGATAAAGGTGACGCTCGAATTAAGGTAGAAGATAAGGTTTATTCGCCTCCCGAAATCAGTGCCATGATCCTTCAGAAAATGAAAAAAACTGCTGAAGAAAAATTAGGGGAAAAGGTTGATCGCGCAGTTATTACCGTTCCTGCTTACTTCAACGATTCACAAAGACAAGCAACAAAGGACGCAGGTAAGATTGCAGGTCTAAAAGTAGAAAGAATTATTAATGAACCAACAGCTGCCTCAATGGCCTATGGTTTAGATGACAAAAAAGAACAGAAAATCGCTGTTTACGATCTAGGTGGAGGTACATTTGATATCTCCATCTTAGAAGTTGGAGACGGTGTTTTTGAAGTAAAAGCTACCAGTGGAGATACTCATTTAGGTGGTGATGATTTTGACAAACAAATTATAGATTGGATGGCAGAAGAATTCAAAAAAGATAAAGGCGTTGATCTAACAAAAGATGAAATGGCCTTGCAAAGATTGAAAGAAGCTGCTGAAAAAGCAAAAATAGAATTATCATCCAATAAAGAAACTGAAATTAACTTACCATATATTACGGCCGGTGCAGAAGGGCCATTACATCTCATGATGAAACTTACAAGAGCTAAATTCGAATCTCTGATTGGCGACCTGATTGAAAAAACAAGACAACCTTGTAACCAGGCTTTAAAAGATTCCGGAATCTCAGCTTCCGAGATAGATGAAGTAATACTGGTTGGTGGTTCAACAAGAATTCCAAAAGTTCAGGAATTAGTTAAAGAAATTTTTGGGAAAGACCCCGACAAAAGCGTAAATCCCGATGAGGTTGTAGCTATCGGAGCAGCAATTCAAACAGGTGTCTTATCAGGTGAAGTTGATGATCTACTCTTACTTGATGTCACCCCATTGTCCCTTGGAATAGAAACTTTAGGCGGAGTTACCACAAAATTAATCGAGCGCAATACTACAATACCTACTAAAGAGAAAGAAATATTCTCCACAGCAGCCGACAATCAGACTTCTGTTGAAATCAATGTTCTTCAGGGTGAACGAGAAATGGCCAAAGATAATAAAAGCATTGGTCGCTTCCATCTGGACGGCATTCCTCCCGCTCCACGAGGAGTACCCCAAATTGAAGTCACCTTTGATATCGATGCTAACGGTACTTTAAATGTATCCGCTAAAGACAAAGGAACTGGTAAAGAACAAAGTATTAGAGTTGAAACTTCTAGTGGTTTGAGTGAAGATGAAATCGATGAGATGGTAGAAGAAGCGAAAAAACACGAGGAAGAAGATAAAAAACGGAAAGAAAGAGTTGAGATCAGAAATCGAGCCGATGCTTTAATTCATCAAACTGAGAGTAATCTTGATGAGTATGGAGATAAACTCGATAGCGGTCAAAAAGATAAATTAAAGGATGCGCTTGATAATCTGAAAGAGGCCAAGGATAGTGGAGAGATTCCTAAAATTAAAGAAGCAATAGAAAACATGAATAATACCTGGTCTCAAATGGCATCTACAATGTATCAAGGTCAAGGTGCCCAACAAGCCCAAGGTGGTCCTGGTGGTGCTGCAGGTGCTGCTGGACAACAGCAACAAGCCGGAGGTCCTACTGGTGGTGCTAAACAACAATCCAGTTCTTCTTCTGAAGAGGAGCAGGAAGTTGAAGATGCCGATTTCGAAGTTGTAGATGATGACGAAAGCTAAACTAAAGAAAATATAGATATTGATGATCGAGAGCAGACAGAGTTAATCTGTCTGCTCTTTTTTATAATAAAGAGATTGGATAGTTTAATGTTTCAACTCTTCCAATAACTTACATGTTTTTTCTCATTCTTCCCTCAAAACAAATAGCCAAATTTGAATAAATATAACCCCAATTTCTGATTCGCTGTGTCCTATCTATATTGTGAATTAAAAGATAGAACAATATCCAGGATTAATTTTGTCTGTCTCATTTCATTTTTCTTAAGATATTTACCCGTTTAGATATTTTATATCTTTCCAAATCATAAAATTGACTTATCCAATCAAAGGTTTGATCCGAATAAAAGCAAACATGCGTTGGATCGCGTCTATAATGCCAGTTTTTAAACATGTACTCTTGTGGTCTCAAATCTGTCATAATTCCAATTAGTCCTTTTGTTTTTACCATCGAAATTATTTTACTGATCTCTTGCCCGGGTTCTCTAAAGTGCTCAAATACTTCAGAACTTGTGATAAAATCATAAGTTTTTGCAAGGGCCTCTTGATTATCAGCAAAAAAAGGATCATAAATATGCATATTATAACCTTTTTTCTCTAACATTTGAGCTAAAGCAGGGCCTGGCCCACATCCATAATCTAAACCCACTGCTGGTGGGTTTATAAATCTTGTAATCGGATTTGCTAACTGAGTAAGAAATTTTCTATAAGCTTTATCTTGCGGATCATTTTCATGCAACTCATATCTTTTCTTTTCTTCCTTTGGCTTCAAATGGTACTGTCTGGCCAAAAAGACCAGATCGCAGTTAGAGCAAATAAAATATTGTTTTTTGTTTATAATTTGAAATATTCCAATTTTTGATTGGCTACACAAAGGACACTTAGTTTGCTTTTTAATCAATTGAGCTCCGTCTTTAAAAAATAACATTAATTCACGTTTTCATAGTATTCTCCGGATAAATATAGGTTGTGTTATCAAATATTAAAAACATTTTTTTCCGTTGTCAAAAGTCAGAATTATATTATTTAAAATTTACATCACTATAAATCCGTATTAAATTTCAAAACGTAGAAATCTTTTTTCCAGGTAAACTAGATAAAAAATGGAACAATTTAATTAAGATTTTGTAAAAACTTTGCTATTTAATTTTTAAACATTTTACAATAAATTATCTGCCGAATATTTGAAATTATTAATCAAACGGAGGGTAAAATGTTGAAGAAATCTATTATTATTTTTCTTAGTCTAATTTTGCTAATTAGCTGTGGAGGGCCAGAAAAGGATGCAGATGGTTACTGGGAATCTGCTGGAGCACTAGCTGATGTTGGAAATTATGAGGGAGCAGTTGCACAGTATAAAAATATATTAGAGTATTATCCTTCTGATTCATTAGCATCTAAAGCGCTTTTGCGGATTGGGGAAATTAAACGCTCCAAAACAAAAAAATATGAAGAGGCTATCAATACCTATCAACAATATATCAATAAATATCCTCAAAGCTCAAGCACTCCTAACGCGCTTTTCATGATCGCTTATGTATATGCTAATGATATGCAAAATTATGAAAAAGCCAAATCCGCTTACAATAAATTCATAGAAAAATATCCTGATCATGAATTAGTCCCCTCTGCAAAATGGGAATTAAAAAATATGGGACAGGATATTCAGAATATTATTCAAAGTGAAGGTATAACTATGGACAGTATTCCAGCAAATTAAAGAGGTTCCTCTTAATGTCATTCAATTTATCGGAATTAAATAAAAAGATAGAAAAAGAAAGTAGTTTTGTTAGTAATCTCCAAAATGAAATGCATAAAGTCATAGTAGGTCAGGATCAGATGATCAATAGACTGATCATGGGTTTATTATGTAATGGCCATATTTTATTGGAAGGTGTGCCCGGACTTGCCAAATCACTAACAGTTAGTACTCTTTCGGAAACAATGAATGCCTCTTTTAATAGAATCCAATTTACTCCTGATCTGCTTCCGGCTGATCTGATAGGGACATTGATCTATAATCAGAAAACAGCAGAATTTGAAACTAAAAAAGGTCCAATTTTCAATAATATAATTTTAGCGGATGAAATTAATAGATCGCCTGCCAAAGTACAATCAGCTTTGCTGGAAGGCATGCAGGAAAGACAGGTTTCCATTGGAGAACAAAGTTATAAACTCGATGATCCCTTTCTTGTCCTTGCTACTCAAAATCCATTGGAACAAGAAGGTACTTATCCCCTGCCTGAAGCGCAGGTAGATCGTTTTCTTTTTAAAGTTATTGTTGATTACCCAACGCGCGAAGAAGAACTACAAATAATGGACAGAATGGCGAAAACCGAAGTTGTGAATAAAGTCTCTCAGGTTGTAAATACGAATGATATAAAACAGGCCCGCCAAACTGTAAATGAAGTTTATATTGATGATAAAATTAATAATTATATTGTAGATCTAGTTTTTGCAACCCGAGAGCCGGAAAAATTGGGTTTAAACGAACTTAAAGATTTTATTAATACAGGTGCTTCTCCCAGAGCTTCAATCTATTTATCTTTAGCTGGCAAAGCCAGGGCTTTTATGCAGGGTCGGGGCTATGTTACACCTGAGGATATTAGAGAGATCATTCATGATATTATGCGCCATCGAATTATATTAACTTTTGAAGCCGAAGCAGAAGAAGTATCTACAGATGATATAATTAGCCAGATTGTTAGAACAGTAGAAGTTCCATAAACAAAATCCGTTCTGATTACCGAATGTTAGTATTATATCATTTTTATTTAATTTTTAAATTATAATTAATTAAGATAAATATATAATGATTCCTCGCGAAATACTAAAAAAGGTGCGGTTGATAGAATTACAGACCCGCAAACTCGTCAACGATGTATTCAGTGGTGAATATCATTCCGTTTTTAAAGGGCAGGGAATGGAATTCTCTGAAGTTAGGGAATATGTATTCGGCGATGATGTTAGAAATATTGACTGGAATGTAACAGCCAGAAATAATCATCCCTATGTTAAAGTCTATGAAGAGGAACGTGAATTAACTGTAATGCTGGCAGTAGATGCTTCCGCTTCCGGAAAATTTGGTTCAAATCAGAAGTTCAAATCGGAAATAGCTGCTGAAATAAGCGCCTTGTTAGCATTTTCTGCAATTAGAAATAATGATAAAGTCGGTCTCCTCATTTTTACAGATCAAATAGAAAAATATATTCCACCCCAGAAAGGGCGTGGTCATGTACTCCGAGTTATCCGGGAAATATTATATTTCCAGCCTCATTCCAGGCAAACCAATATTAAAGCTGGTATTGAACATCTTCTCCACGGTTTAAAAAGAAATAGTATTGTTTTTCTCCTTTCCGACTTCGAGGATCAAGGATATTTTACTCCTCTAAAAATACTAAATAAAAAACATGATACTATTGCTATTCATACTGTTGACAAACGAGAAAAACATATTCCTGATATAGGCTTGGTGACTTTTCAAGATGCCGAAAGCGGAGAGAAGATTACTATTAATACCAGTGATGAAGAATCAAAACAAGAATATATCCAATACATTGAAGCAAAAAGGAACAGATTCATTGATAGAGCCAATAAGATCAACCTGGATCATATTGAAATTGATGTCTCGGATTCTTATATCAAACCTTTGATCAACTTTTTTAAAATGCGGGAAAGACGTTTAAAATAATTTCATGTTTCAATATAATCCAAAAAATATAAGTAAATTAAGAAACTATTGTATAAGGGTATTATCCCTGCTTATCATATCCATTGTTTTTTTTCTACCCCGGCTAATCATGGCAGAGGTGATCATTGAATCTTCTATCGACACCGCAGTAGCAACCATTGGAGATCGTATCCATTTAACACTCTCTGTTAAGCACAGCCAAAATCAGAATGTTGAATTTCCCAATCAGGAACAATTTGGCAAGTTTGATGTCATTAACAAAAATACCGAAAATAAAAAACTAAAAGACAAGCAAATATTGACCAACTGTGTTTTTACTGTCACAACTTATGATACAGGAAAGACAGAGATGCCCCCCTTAGAAATAAGTGTTACTTCAAGTTCTGATACTAATA
>JAIPHI010000031.1 GCA_021735285.1 Fidelibacterota bacterium
GTGAAATATTTTTCATTGGATGTTTGTCAATTTTTAAAAATGGAAATCCTTCTCCAAACTCATCTTTTAGTTTATAATTCAGTATATTAATTTTCTTATCATTCCATTGTTGTTTATCCTCTCCAATGTATTCATAAACTACAAGAATGCCATTCTCTTTTAAGGCACTATTAACTTGATATAATAGATATTCCAAATTTATTATATGGTGTAAAATTGATTTGCATAATATAAAATCATATTTATTATTTTCAAACTTTATAAAATTTAGATCATTATCATAGTTATTTGGGCCTTCTATACTGACTATATCTATAGTATTAAAATTTTTTGTAAAGCCTCTTTCAAGAAAGGCTTTCTCGAATTTTTCTGATCCAGATCCTAAACTAAGACTTGTCTGAACCGGTTCATAGTTATTGACAATAAAGTCAACCCAACCAAATTCAGATTTATTTTTTATACCTAGTTTCTTATTAAAATATTTTAATAAAATAGGATTATTTTCACTTATTGTTTCTTCTTTATTAGCAACTTCATTAGCCGGATTTAGTTCTCGAGCTGATCTTTCCCATATTGCCATTTCACGTTTTAAAGCTTTCCTATATATTCTGTCATTTCTTCTTACAATGTAATTATTCATTTAATCTCCTGAATTATTAATTATCAATTATTCAAAATATCAATGTTTTATGGTTATCTAAATTCAAACTTTCTGCCCACCACATTTCAGTCTATCATTAGTTGTACTAGAGGTCGAACACTATTCGTTCTTGACAAAATTAATATGTGTAAGGAAAACCATTCAACCCGAATAATTAATGTACATTTTCCATGTAGAGATCCTACCTTAACCTTTTAGCAGGATTACCAACATATATTCCCGGCTCAGCAATATTTTTGGTTACTACTGCTCCAGCACCTACCACCACATTATCACATATATCTACAGGCAAAATAGTAGCATTTGATCCGATTGATACATGATTGCCTATATTTGTAGGCCGCCATTTAGCTTTATCCCCACCTGCAGGCCTCCCATCCTTAAAATTATCATTAATAAACATTACACCGTGAGATATAAAGCAATCACTCCCAATTTTGACTAATTCACAAATAAAGGAATGAGATTGCACCTTAGTTCTTTTCCCAATCATCACATTTTTTTGGATCTCAACGAAAGGTCCGATAAAGCACCCCTCCATTATCTTACAACCATATAGATTTACTGGTTCTACAATTTTTACTTTTTCGCCTATCTCAACATTTTTAATACCAATAGTTTTCTTTTTCATTTTAGATATGTCCTAGTTTACACTTTTGTGGTTGAAATTTTAAGAACACTTCTCTTCCTGTTTCTATTGACTCATAGATAGCATTGATCAATTCTAATGATCTTCTACCCTCAAGCCCATCAACTAAAGCAGGTGCACCATTTCTAATTGACTCACATACATTGTCCAAATATCGGATATGACCAAAACCATATACATTAGGCGGGTTTTCATTATTTTTGAATGACTTTTCTCTTTCTTCCTTGCTACCATTTTCAAAATTCCATGTCTTAATTTTATTGACTGCAAACCCTCCTATTTCAACCGCCCCTTTTTCTCCCAAAATAGAAATAGAACCTTCCAAATCCTTCGGTCTGGTTGCTGTTGTTGCTTCTACGATTCCCAATGCGCCATTATTAAAATTTATGACTGCTACACCTGTATCCTCTGTCTCTATATTTACTAATGCCGTCGTACTTTTTGCAAATACAGAGACCGGATCTCCGAGCATCCATTCTAAAAGATCAATATGGTGGGAGGCCTGGTTTGTAAAAACTCCTCCATCCATTTTCCATGTTCCTCTCCAATCATCCATATCATAATAGCTCTGGGGCCGCGACCATCTTACCCGGACTGTCCCCATTACCAATTTTCCGAATTTGCCCTCTTCAAGGGCTTTTCTAAGTTTAATTACAGGCAGATTGTATCTATTTTGTTTGACTACAAATAATTTCACTCCGTTTAAATCGCAGGTTCGAATCATTTCATCTGCATCATTTAATGTTAAAGCCATTGGCTTTTCAACTACAATGTGCTTTTTGTATTTGTTAACAATATCAATTGTATGGCGGGCATGATTACCGCTTTCAGTTAGAACAGTAACAACTTCAATATTTGGATGTTTAGTTAGCATCTGGTTAAAATCCTTATGATATGGCACATTATATTTTTGTCCTGCTTTATTTGCTTTTTCAATATTTATGTCACATACTGCTACCAGTTCAGCTTTATCTGCTAAATTTTCATTAATTGCATCGGCGTGTTTTTTTAATATTCTGCCACATCCTACAATACCAAATTTTATTCTATCCATAACTCCTCCTAAATACTTTATAATTTTATTACATCAATATATTGGTTTTGCAATTGCAAGTTCATCCTGGATATTAAATAACTCTTCCATCAAATTTTGATTAACAGGTATTCCCTCTTCTCTAATTCTTAAAGCATTTAAATATTCTTTTTCTCCTGCTACGTATATTTTTCTGTGTCCTGGAGCCAGTTTTGCATTTTTCATACCCCTTAATATATTACCGACAGTTTTCTTAAAATTTTCTATTTCTGTAAACATCTCAATGTTAATAGCCATAAAAAAATGACCCAAACAGTGATGAACATTTTTCCCATTTCTAACTCCTGAAAGATGTCCTAAGAAATACCCCTGTTGTAAGGCACTTGATAAAATTTCAATAATTGTTGCTAAGCCATACCCCTTGTGCCCCCCCATTTCTTCACTATCTCCACCTAAAGCCAAGAAAGATGCGGTTTTTGATAATATTTTTGATAATATTTCCCTGGGTTCTGTCAGCGGATCACCCTGTTTATCAATTACTAATTTTTCAGGCACCTTTTTATTTATTCTAGCATTTACCTCGATCTTTCCTCTCTGCACTATAGAAGTTGCAGCATCATAAATAAAGGGATAGGCAAGATCCGACGGAGCAGCAAAACTAAGAGGATTTGTACCAAAAGTAGGTGTTACCCCAAAAAGAGGGGTCACCGATGGCCGGGCATTTGTACAGGAAATTCCAATCATATTTGACTGAGCCGCCATTTCTGTATAATAACCAGCAATTCCAAAATGGGTGGAATTTCTTACCACTACGCACCCAATCCCGTATTCTTCAGCCTTTTCAATGGCCTTGATCATGGCATGATGAGCTATGACCTGGCCCATTCCGTGGTTGCCATCCCATACTGCTATACCTTTTTTATCCTTAATGACCTGGATCTTTGTAAATGGTCTTTGAATCCCTTTTTTGATTCTTCTAACATACATTCCCAATCTATTTACCCCATGAGTTTCTATTCCCTTTAGATCAGATGAAATTAATACATCTGCACAAATTCTAGCATCCTTAGGAGGAACCCCAAGTTTAATGAATACATTCACCATAAATTTTCTTAAAACTTGAACTTGTAAATATTTAATTTTTCCCATAAAAACGCCTGCTTTTATTAATTATATTTTTTAATGATAAATCGACCTATATCATGAGATCAATTCTTTTACATAATTGCCGTTCTTTTGCTGTATTTTTATACTTTCAGGAAAATTTGTGATAAACCATACCATATAAGAGGAAACATCTATTTTATCAGCCAAAAACTGGGCTCTTTTTATATTCCATTCAACCTTGGCGTCATCATTCTTTAAAATATTTACCGCCATTCTTAAAGCAGAATATGAGTTTTCTGGCTGAAAGCATTTTAATAGGTCATAGGAACTTAATTCTCTAAAATTCCCGCATTTCCCGGCCCATGAAGATACACAAATTGCCGGTGTTCCGAGAATCCCCGATTCTGAAGTCATTGTCGGACTCTCTCCTATATATAAAGAAGCATAATTTAATGCATCATGCATACTTTCAGGTGGGATACTTATTTTATATTTGCTTAATTCCACAGGTAAACCATTTTCCGATGAAATAAATATTTTAGCATATTTAGAAAGCGTCTTCACTATATTAATTTTATCATCCAGAGAAAAACCATTTTCTCCAATATCATGATAAGCTTTCCAGGAAACGAACCTTATTATTGCGTATTTTTCATCTTTTCTTACTCCCATTCTTTCCAGTATTGAGTGATTAGGTCTATAACGATTAGGATGTAGATAGGCTAGTTCTATATTTCCATCATAGCGATAATGGTTAATACCAAGTGATTTCATATAGGATTTTGCTGTTAATTTAACATTTACAAAGGGTACAGTAATAGAATCCAAAAGGGTAGCATTTTCTGTATCGGTAAATCCTATATGTGGAATATTTAATAATCTCGCTATATGGGCACTATGGGCAGAAAAACGACTTACAATGATATCTGGTGTATAATTTATTACAATTTTATAAAAATCGTACTCAAACTGGGGTAGATCAAAAATTTTATTAAAGATACCATTCCGATTCTTTCCCAGTGAAATATATTCCAAATTATACTTCTCCAGTAGGTCTATTGTTATATCCTTGTTTTTTGCAATGAACAAACAATCCCAGCCCCTTCTTTCTAATTCCCAATAAGTATATTTGAACTGATGAACTTGCTTAGGGTGGCCAATATCAAATAGGATTTTTTTAGGCATATAATTTCCTCTTTTTGGAGATATAAATTTCTTTTTATTTATAGACAGTAAATTATTAAATTGAAATAACTTTTTTGATAATTAAAAAACTGAAGTGACATCTATTTAACCTGCTAGACAGTTAAATTATATTTGTTATATTTAAAGTTCCGAAATATAATTATATCAATTCTCTCAACAATTTAAAATTTGCGTTTCTTTTTTTACATTCTGCAATTAAAAATTCATATTTCTTAATAAAATCCGGAAATTCTTTATCATTGAAAACTCTTTGGTGCCAATTTACAACTAAAACAGCCTGGTTCTCATAGGCATAATCTATTAATTCTTTAATTCTTTTTATTCTATAGTTTTGCTTCATAATTCCAAAATCCATAATAGCTAAAGGGAATACTTTAAATTTTCTATCATGATTTAAAGGATAGAATGGATATAATTTTTCACCTCTAAAACCGATTCTATTTGTATAGCCATATGAAGAATCATAGATAAATCCGACTTTAGCCTGTAGGCCCCAGGTCCTATGGTTAATTTTTAGGTAATGCTGTCTGATACCAATAATATCATGTCCCACGATACTCTCTAAATTCAGCTTTTCATCCTTTAGCATTTTATAATTTTTATATGAATTGTAAGATCCATGTAAACCAATTTCCCATCCATTTTTATCCAGCCAATTAATATACCTTCTAACATTAATATCCTGTATAGAGTATCTACCTAGTGATAATTTCCATGTATTTGGTTTAAAAAAATTATGATCCATGCTCTCATTCAGAAAGAAAAATGTTGATTTAACCTTATTCCTTTCCTCTATTTCTATAATTTTTTCAAAATTCCAATAGGGATCCTCTTTAGAAAAAACTGATAATAGGTGATAGACAGTCTTTTCAAAATCATAATTAAATAAAGAAGAAATAAATCGCGTGAATTTTTGGTAACCCTTATGCACTCTATCAACATCATGAGTTAAACAGACTGTAAAATTATTATTCATAACATTCCTATTTAATTTTTCAGAATTATGTTGGCTTTATAAATTAAGGCTATCCAATTCCTGGGGATGATTTCCCAACTACGAGTTGCAGCTTGGAAATAATTTCTTCTACTTCACCATTATTAAAGTTCTCATTTAATGGAAGACTTACCAGGCTGTGATGAATTTTTCTATACTTATCATAACTGCCTATAAATTTAGCTGAACTATATCTTTCCAATAGATTATTTTCTACCTGATAAAAAGAATTATACTTTTGTTCTAAATGCTTCGCCATAATTCCCATTGAATTCAATTTTTTAATTCCAACAGAACTATCAAAATTATTTATATAAATGAACAATTTTGTAAAAGAAGGAGTAATTTGTTTAAAATTAATATATTTATAATTATTACCGACACCAAGACTGGCTAATCTCTTTAATATTTTTAGACCATTGTTAACTCTATTAAAATGATTAATATTTAAGGCAAAGGATTGTTGAATAAATATCTTAAATAATATCTCATTAGGTTGCTTCACATAATCAAAGAATTGCCGCTTAGGATCTATATATTCATCATGAAATTTATTTTTCAAATTCATTAAATTTGTAAAAATATAATTATATACAGACAGGATCCTCTTTGTCTCTATTATATTTCTTAATATCCTATAGATTATGACTTTTGTAGGTATTTTTTCCAGGTTTTCTTGGTATTCTCTGGCCTTTCTGTAAATCTCATAATCGTTTGTTGCCAGCACTCCTCCTCCGATACCATAAGCATTTTTTATTAATGAAAAGCAGGAAACATCGCCAAAACTACCTGTATAATGGCCTTTATATTTAGCACAAAAGGATTGGGCACAATCTTCAACAATAGTGATATTCCTTTTCCTTGCAAATTTCTTAATCGTCTCCATATCGGCGGGAACTCCTCCTAAATGGATAACCTGTATAACTTTGACATTAGTAGGTATCCGGGCCCTATTTTTTATATCTATATTCAGTGTATCCCACGAAATATCAGAAAAATATATTTTATTATTAGAATAATAGATAGGATCCAGCGCAGATGAACAAGTTAATGGTGAAACGAGGACTGGTAACCCTTTCCCCATACTTTTATAGGTTAAGTACAATGCTGAGCGACATGATGATGTTAACAAAATATATTTTTTATTTGTTAAATGACGATAAAATTCTCTGGTTTTCTTTTTAGCATCTTTAACGAAAAGAGCCTTTAGAACTTTTTTGAAATTCAAATTCGGAGAATAATATTGAATTAATCTTTTCTTTTTCATTTTAATTTTTTTGGTTTATAATTATAATAACATTAAAATAATTTAACACATTATGTTAAAGTACGGGACGCATCTAATACTTTTATTGATAATATTCTCACGATTAAAGGAAAGGAATAATTTTTATTTATTAGTCAATTAACCATTCTTCTTGGTAGAATCATAAATTAATCAGATTAGGGTGATCAATTATTACCATTAAGGACTGATTTATAAATAGAGATCAACTTCAGAGCAACTGTTTCGCTATCCAATCCTAATTTAAAAATTCTCCTCCTTCCATTTGTTTTATTGTGTTTATTACTATATGTAAGTGCTGAATTAATTTTTTCGGCAAAATCCTGAGGAGTAAAAGAAGATATATAACATCCCTTAGTATTTCCAAGCACCCATTCAACATCACCAACATTTGTCGTCACTATGGCACAATTGCATGCCATAGCCTCTTTTATTATATTTGGGGAACCTTCATTGTATGAAGATAATAAAGTTACATCTGCTGCATTGTAATAATATGGTACTAATTCATGTTCAACAGGGTATGGACAACATATTTTGATATCATCGTCTAATATATTCAGAGCGGATTTAACAAGTCTATAATTTTTACGTTTCAATTTTTTAGAGGCCAAAAACAAAACAATCTTTTTATTGGAAGGCAATTTTAATTTCTTTCTGGCCTTTTCCTTATTTATAGGTTTAAACATAGAGATATCTACACCATTTGGTAAGACATGCAAATGGTTACTGAATTTGATGTATTTCTTTATATTTTCTGACTTTACTATTATACTACCGGTAAAAAATTGAAGCATTTGTGAAAGAATTATGTTCTTTATTGAATCAATCCTAAGCCTACCATTTCCATCATAATAGCCATAAACGTCACTACCCATAAATGAGGTTACAATCGGTATATCCGTAAAAGTTAAAACAGAAACCCAGCTGCAAAGAGCATAATGAGCATGAATTATATCAAATTTATTGTGATCTATTATCTTTTTTAATGGCGTGATGTTTCTAAAATAACCTTTAAATCCGGTCCCACGCACTTTATAATATGTTATATCTTCTCCTCGCCTGCGGAGTGAATCACCTTGAACTTGTATAAACGGGCTGGGATTAAAATTTGATAAATTTCCGCTGCAAACAAATAATATTTTCATCTATTTCCCTCTAATATATTAATTGCGTGTTGTAATCTTAAATCGAAACATTCGTTCCTGTTAAAGTATCCCTTTTCAAAAATCCAATCACCATCCTGAAATACGTAGCGCCCGGGTTCTCTATCTACTAACATTTGAAATTTATCTGACTGCCCAAATATCGTCTGCAATTCATTTACAAGATAATTACCTTCCTGGTCTTCGAAAATATCCATAGACATAGAAGTGTAATTATATTTTTCACATAGCTGTCTAGCAAAATTCAGTAAAGTTAGAGGTGGATTATCATATATTTTCTCTTTTGTACCACTTGCTTTATTACCAACTTTCAACTTCTTGTGAGCAAAGAATGAACCATCAATTTTTACAGCTCTCCATTCATATTCGTGAGGTATATATTCCTGAAATATCACAAAATGTTTTTGATTATTGTTATAATCTTTTATGTAACTTTTAATTTTATTAATAAAAAATTGAGGCGACCGGAGTGCTTTTTTTGTCCACTGCTTTGGATTACCTACTTTTTTATTTGGTCCGAACCTACGTTTTAATCCTTTCTTTGAAAAGGCTTTTTTTATATAATTATTTACGCTATTTCTGTTGTCCAATATATCAATCCCAGCGCCTGATGAGCCTAAATTCATCTTCCCTACAATTGGATACTTAGTATTTGCAGCAAAAATCTGAGCCTTTTCCCGGTCGTAAAAAACATAGGTTTTAGGATGAGGAATTTTATGGGCTTTTAAATAATAACTTAAAAGTCGCTTATTTTCATAAATTATACATTCCACATAAGATGGGTATATAAAATAATTCAAAACCTCTGATAATATATACAATTTTTCGTCATACATCTTTTTATAATAGGACAAATTAACCGAAGGCATTATCAAACAACATTCAGGTTGATAGTTATGTATATTATCAATCCAATTATCATCTATCATATCAATAATAATATAGTTTTGATTAAACCTTTCACAAGCCCTGGTCCATTTAGCTGTGTTTTTTTTATCCTCATTTGCTAAAATCGCAAACCTATGTTTATTCATTGATACTTCCTTTATAAAAATAGATTTTATTTTATAATGCCCTTAGTTTGTGCTGTATTACAATTTATAAATATATCTAGGTTCTTTAGTTTTGCAATATTCCAGAATTTCAGTTGTAAATTCTTTAAACAAAGTCCCATTGTTCATTTGATATTGATTCACCCCATTTCGCCAGCAATTAATTTCTATCAATAATGGTTGCCCTGATTTATTTACAGTAAAATCCAGGGCTAATAAACGGGCATAGAATATATTTTTAGCAATTTCTTTTGCCATTTTATTTATAGGTATAATAAAAGGACAGGAAGGTAATCTCCCAAATTCTACTCCGTTGTAAGACTTATAGGCTTTACCAGTAATATTATAAGCACAATCATTAAAATATCCTTTTTCATCCATAGCGATCGCTATCCCACCCAAATGATCATGATCCAAAAATGTATTCTTAGCGCCTATTCTTAAAAGATTATGTAAGACATGAATTCGATCATCTTTTACAGAACGATATAGAAATACTCTGAGAGTATTGCTTGCATTTGGGTTAAATTGTTTAAAGAATGGATGCTGCTCAATATATTTTTGCATAATAAAATCACAATTATAATTTAACAAAAATTTATCATCAAGTTTCTGTCCCTTGCTATAGAAACTTCCGTTTTCCCGTTCAAATAGTAAAACTGAGGACCCGCCCCCTGATTCTATAGAGGGTTTAATTAATAATTTATTATATTGATCAGAAAGTTCGCATAACCTATTTGCATCCAGTTTAATGTTAGAAAAATCCGAATCATAATAGAATCCATTTATTTTTCTAAGGACAGTTTCTGGAGTTGCGAAATTAGGCAAAAATTTATTATAAAAATTTTTTCTTTAATGCCGGAAATTAAAAGTTTATTATTCAAAATAGTCTCAATATAAATATATTCAGGAACAGGAATAACCTCCGGGCAAGGAGCTTTATAAGCCGAATAATAAAAATTGAACCAGGCCTGGTCTTTTTTTGAATAAAAGGGATATTTGGTAACAATTGGAGGGAATTTAGTAAATGGATATTTTTTATAACTTCCTCTTTCTTTTACACTTGATAGCCAGTTCTTAACAGTCTTATTATTTCTATCCCTTAATTTTGCCATTTTGAAATTTTTTATAATTTTGTTTATAAATTTTTGCATATTATCTACTCATTTTGGAAAATTCAAAGATCCTATAGTCTAATATTTTATAACTTTATTGTCTTGTAGCATATTTTGCCATAGCAAAAAACTAGCAAAATAATCGTTTTCTTTACATTTCTGCATTAGTTCTTTATCATTAATAGTATTTTTATTATAGTAAGGTGAAATTAATTCAAAAGTATTGTCAGTATTATAGGCATCAACCTGTTTTTTATTTTTTATGAACTTTTTATAGATGACTTTTGGCAAAGCAAGCACAGAAATTAATTCTTTAATAGAACATCCTTTATCAGTATCAAAATAAATTAATTTTTTATAATTTCTCTTTATCATCTTGGCATATAATTGACTAATATTTTTTCTTAATAGAATATTTCTAGAATTAAAAGCATAATTTGCTCCCCAGAAGCTTGTTCTAGATAGTTTTTGTAAAAAATTCAAGTCTATAAATGGCGAAAAATTGTATAAATAGTCATTATAACTATTTATCTCATGTCCAAAATATTTTCTCTCTACTCGGGATAAAAGTAAATAATAATACTTTTCTCCACTGGTTGAAAACTTATCGAGGCTTTGTTTAATTTCCCTTATTCTGCTATATAATTCATTATAATCATCATTATTAAATTTTAAAATTTCTGGAATCCATTGATTTTGTATATTTCTTTTGAATTTTCTTAGTGCAAAATCATTTTCCAGAAGGGTGAATAGCTGTTTTGAAATAACAGTGCCAGGTACAACATTAGCGAATTTTAATATATTACTTCCGCAATTACCTGACATAACAAATTGAACTTTCCCAGCTAGGTCATGCATAGTTTTTAGATAATGTGCCCGTTTATATGGCCTGAATCCCTGCGAAAATCTGACTGTATTGAGAGCTGCGTTTGTAAATTCATTATCGACATATTTTTTATCTAACAGAAAATTGATATAATTCAAATTTAATTCATTGGCAATTTTTTGCGGAATTTTCACATCATAAGAATTCCGGGCGCCAAAGGAGTATAAATAATAATCCCGTCTACCCCTATTTAGTAATGACGATAGTACAAGCCTTCCATCCCATCCGCCAGTTAGTGAAACAGCAAAATAGCCCCTTCCCATACTGATCTTTTCCACAGAATCATTAAAGGCTTGGGTAATTATATCTACACTTTCTTTTTGATTTGCGATATTTTTACCAAAAAGTTTTTCAACTGACCAATAGTTCTTCTCTTTGATTAGTTTCTGTCTGTTGAATTGCAAAATTTTACTATTTTCAAGTGTGGAAATATTTTTTATAAAGCTGTTGTCCGAAAGTGGATAGTGAAATAATAAATACTCGGCTACTGTGATTTTGTCAAATTCTATATTCTGTAGTCCTGTATTAAGTATTGACTCGATTTTTGAGGCAAATATAAAATGCCCATTAGAATGGGAAAAGAATAGGGGTAGTATTCCAAGACGGCTATTAAAAAGCATCCCCTTTGTATTCTTTTTATCAAGGATAAAAATATTATACCAGCCTGTAATATATTTTGGTATTTCTTCTTTTTTTAGAGCATATAAATAGGGTATATATTCCTCGTCTTTTAAATCCTTTTCAATAGGATACTTTCCCTCTAACAACTTTCTTATCTTAGGTTCAATAAAACAGTTACCTTCTATAATACAATCAATACCAAGTTTTTTATTTGAAATTATTGGTTTAGATTTTTTAGCAGAAATTGGAAGACAATTTCCATATATAAAATTATCATATACATTCCATTCAATTTGCACCTTTTCTGGCTCTAATGTAAGTGATTGCATAGCATCATTTATTTGTTGTTTGCTAAAAGTAATTTCATTTGAAGAAATAATACCAAATATACCAGCCATTATAATCCTTTTTGGTTAATGTGTCTATAAATATTTCCCATAGTCCCAATCCATAATTCTGAATCTTGTCTTCTATCATAAGCATATTTTAGAACCTGGGGTAATACATTAATAAGAGTCCAGCTGTCCACAGACGGGTGGAGCCAAAAGTGGGCTATAGTTCCAGTCTCTATGGCTTTGTCAATACATTTGATAAATCTGGATTGATAGTATTTAGAAGTCCATTGCCTATGATTACGGCCAAAAATCATAGTAGTTGGTGTCACATATAATCCATATTTATCTATAAAAGGATAAGCCAAATTCAAATTATCAATTTTTCTTCTATAAATTTTAATGCCATATTTTTGTAGAACTTCTCTATTCCCCCATGTACCTGCTGGAAAAGCCATTGAAATTGGTTCATATCCATTAAATACGTTCTTACACGCTTTCATCTCATCATCAGCCACTTGCTGGGAACATATTTTGTCACTAAAATCGATATGGGAAAATGTGTGCATACCTATCTCATGCTCGACCTGTGAATCTACAATACTTTTAATTAGATCCGGAGCATACCACTCAGGATCTTTTTTCCAATTTGAGTAGGGATCATGATCAAACCAATCGCCATGAGAAAATTTCCAGCATCTGTTTTCAAAATGTTGAATTCGATGCATCCATTCATGGGTCACAGATTTACATTCTTCCAACAATAAATGCCCTACAGTCGCCCAGGTAATAGGAATATTATATTTTTTAAATAAACCCAATAATACAGGAAAATTTTTTCTAGCAATTTGAGCTTTATGAAGTGCGGCTACAGCCGGGTCTTCAAATTCCTTAGAGTATCTGAAAGCCCAGGCCAATTCAAAATCTGCTGAGATGATCAGGCCTCCTTTTTCACGATTTGGAAATTTATTTTCAAGAGGGATATTATCCTTCTTATAATATGGTTTACCACTATATCTAAACACTAGTTTAGTAAGATTAGCTTGTAATTTTGGTGACAGTTTATTTCTTAAACTTTTATATAACTTTTTTAACATTATAGTCCCTATATAATTTATCCAGAAGTTTTCTCCGTTTTTCTACAGAAAAATTATTAGTTATATACTCTTTAGCATTTTTGCTATATTCCAACCGTAGATCTTTATTTGAGCATAATTGTAAAATTTTGCTTGTCATCTCATCAATATTAAAAGGTGGAATCAAAAAGCCAGTTCTTTGGCTTTGGACTATTTCCTTATTTCCCCCTACATCAAAGCAAACTGTAGGCACTCCGCTTGCTCCCGCCTCCAACAAGGAGATAGAAAAGCCTTCAATTTTAGAAGGTAAGACAAAGACATCAAAGGTTTTGTAATAATAGTAAGGCACTTTACAAAATCCGGTTATAATAAATTCAGCATCCAGAGAATTATTTTTAATTATTTTTTCTATGTTCTGCCTTTCTTTGCCATCCCCTACTAAAACAAATTTTACATTTTTTATTATTGGCTTCAGACGCTTAGCAACTTTAATAATATATTCCAATTGTTTGACCTTATTAAACCGTCCTACATAGCCAATCCAGATTGTATCTTTTTCTTTTTGGGGAATTCTTATTTCCTCACCGTTATGTTTTATTTCAAAGGAATTATATAAAGTCATTAGTTTGTTTTCGCTGATTCTATCCAGTTTGTTTCTTAAATATGAATTAAGTTTACAACTTGTTATCACCTTGTCAGCAAAAAGTGAAAGAAACCAAATGATCACTCTGTGATACCATCTCCTCCACTTGCCCAAACCATGTTCATTGTAAATAACTCTATTACCAGTTAATTTGCCGGGAATACCTCCTACTTTTGAGGCCCAATATTGATGCGTATGAACCACATCACTTTTATGAAATAATAAATAAATCAAAATCTGTAAACCTGAAATGATCGAACTATTACTTATCAGCTTGAGACATTTTATTTTTTCATTTAATTGTTCTATAAACTCACCTTCCTGATAATATGCCATAGTAACTTCATGGCCAAGTTCTACTAAGGAATTAGCATCTACCAGAGCCTGCTTTTGTGCTCCACCATATCCTAAGGCTTGATTGATAATTAAAATTTTCATTTAGCTACTCCTGATTGCTTTTTGATATACTTTTAGGGTTTGATTAGCAATTTTATTCCAGGATATTTTCCCATCCTTTTTTACTTGTTCAATATTTTTCTCCATTCGAGAAATTTCTTCTGCATTATTAATTAATCTTGCAAGGGCTTCAGCCAGGGCTTGACTATTTTTTGGAGGTACCAGGACGCCAGTTTCATTATCTATTACTACCTCCGGTATTCCTCCAACATTTGTAGCAACTACCGGTGTATTAAAGGCATAGGAAGTCAAAACCACTCCACTCTGAGTAGCATCTGTATAGGGACATACTACCAACCAGGCTTTCTGAATAAGACTTACAAGTTCCTTGTTATCCATATACCTATTTTCTATCTTAATATTTTTATTATTATATATCTTTTTTACATCAAAGTAAAAATCTCCTCTCCCCGCAATGATTAAATTTATTTTTGGCACCTCTTTTTGAACAATTTTAAAGGCCTTAACCAAGTATTCAATCCCTTTATATTTTGCAATTCTGCCATAAAAAAGAATCACAGGATCTTCTGATTTTATAGCCCCATTAGTTTTAAATAATTTATAAAAATCTAGGCTGCCATATAAAATTGAATGCATTCTATCAGGGTCCACCTTAAAAACTTCCTTATATTGCTTTTGCAATGCGTCAGCATGAAACACAAATTCTGTATTCATTTTTGAGAGTAATAGATTTCTCTGAAGTGCGAATCTCCCCCCTTCTCCACTGTGTGGAAGCGGATCATGAATTGTATGAATTCTAGGCATATTTCGCAAAAATAAATGTAAAAAACCTTCAAGTACATTATTGCCATTTATATTAACTACATCGAAATTCTGACTAATAACTTTCCGCGACAATCTATACAACAATATAATATTTTTATAATCATAAATCTTAGGGCTATTCAAAATAAATATGTTAATATTGATCTTGTCATTCAAACTTTTATTTATACGAGGGCCTAAAATTTTTTTTACTCTATCTCTGTTTACAAATCCATTTTTTACCCTTGTATGTTGAAAATTTATAATACTTTCAATTTTATGTTTTTGGTTAAATAAAAAATAAATATAGATATTATGATCTTTTTTTGCCATCTCTAAGGCAAGGGGTAATATACCGTCAACATGGCCCAAACCAATTATTGCAATTTTCATTTGCTCTCTCATATGATCTTAAATATTATTAGCTGAAATAATTTTCATAAATTTTTTAGTTTTTCTCTTCAAACTATTATAAAAATTAACTCTAGACCTAATGCGTTGATACTTTTCTATTCCATTTCCATTACTATAAAGAGTATTTATAGTCTTTGTTAGCCTAGATAGATGATTATAATTTTTAATATATTTTTTAGGAGAAGGTGCAACTTTTTTGGAATTTAGCCAATCCAGTTCGTAATATGGGATTTTTAAAAAATCAAATAGTTTATAAAAATTACCCTTACAAATATCATCCTCGTAACTAAATTCTAATACATCATGAGTTAATTTCAAATTTCTGAGCTCTTCCATAAAATCCAGATTGTCAAGTAGTTGTTTAATATATTGGTATTTATTTAGTTTAATTGGATGTAGTAACTTTTTATCCTTTTTATTCCAGGAATGATATTGACCGGTTTTTCGCGCCCGAATCCAGGAACCATATTGTGCAACTGTATCTTTTCTATAGGTAATTATTACTTTTATATTAGGAAAATATTTTTCCAGAGCAGATGTAACGTATTTAGCATAGATGGGATAATAATAAAGTGAAGTTTTTAAACCAATATATTCGGTGTCCTCATTGGCACCTATAGAACAAATAGCGTCAAATATTGCTTGAAAGCCTTTCTCATTTTCTATTTTTAAATTTCTACCATGAGTAAAGGTAGATAGCCCCATATTAAAATAAGGTTCAATTAAAACTTCATCATTTAAGGCACTTACATTAGGATGTCCTTTTAGAGCATTATGAGTGACTGATGTACCACTTCTGCTGCAACCCGTTATTATATACCTTTTCATAGTCAACAACTGTTATATATTTTTATAAATTTTCTAGCGATATTAGGCCAATGATACAATTTTTTGGCCTTATCCCTATCAAGCACCTGAACTTCCCCGCCCTTAAGAAACTCTATTAATTCAGATCTCCAGGCCTTATAATCATACTTATCGACTAATATACCAGCATTTTCTTTTTCAAGAATTTCACAAGTGCTACCAACTTTTGTTTGAAAAACGGGAATTTCACTGGCTAGGGCCTTCATTACTGAGACAGGCCCCCCTTCCTTATCCGAAGCATGTATAAATAGATCAGCAGCAGAATAATATTTTTTTAATACATCCCCGCGCTGATAGCCACTAAATATTATTTTACCATCCTCGATCAATTTTCTACTTTTCTGTTGCAGAATTTTTTCAAATTTATTCTTACCATGACCTGTTATAACAAACAGGTAAGATAAATTATTATCAATTGTATTTAATACTTCAATAAATTTATCAATTTGTTTTTGACGATTTAAACGAGAAGACCAAAGCAACACTTTTTTATCCTGTGGTAATCCTAAATCTTTTCTTGCCTCTTTTTTCTCTAGTTTTTTCCAATTATTAAAATCGCATCCCATAGTGACTTTTAAGAGAGGGCCGTTATATATTTTTTTTATTGTATCAACATTTATATCTGTTTGATAAGTTATATAATCCAGGTCATTAATATTATTTTTTAAACTTTGATAATCTCTATAATCATTAAAAAGTGAGAGGATATTCTTTTTTAATATCGATGTATTTTTTAATGGAATTCTAATAGACCCATGATATATATGAATTTTTGGAATAGTTTTTAATGCTTTTACAATTTTTAAATTAAAGTGATCTAGTCCGCCATTAAAATTCAAAAGTATTTTTCTATTATTGAGCCTTTTTATTTCTTCAATTATATTATCCGGAGATATTTCTGTTATTTTTTTTAATCCATATATACTTTTTTTCTTTTCCGTAGGAATTAATTTATGGACCAAGCCATTAGGAAAAGTATGAGAATAAATTTTATCTGCTCTATTATCGGGTTGCCAAACTTCATATTCAAATTTATCTGTTAATTTCAATATCTCATTACCTAATATATTTGGCCAATCATAACCCCAAATTCCCACCCATTTACTATTATTAGTTGTCCAACTTATCTCAGGACGATAAGAATCTTTATAAGTATGATAAGGAGGCAGAAGTTCCATAATACTAATTATTTTCTTTTTCATTAATTATCCATTAATAGGTGTCTCAACTCATCAATTATAACAGTATTGCCATCTAAAAATTGGCTGGCAATTTTCCTACAATTTACATATCGATCATAGTTCTTGATCATCATTTCAACCTTTTCATCTATTTTGTTTTTATTTTCTAAATATATACCTAATTCTGAATAATTGAACTCTAATTCCTCTAACTGTGGACTGATAACTGGAATATTACAGGCCATTGCTTCTATTAAAGTGGTATCAAAACCACCGAAATCATCATTAAAAACAGGATGTATATAAAAATCAGCAGCAGATAAAAAATACTTTATCTTTTCCCATTTTTGCAGCTCCCAGAAAGGGCAGCCCGAATCTTTTATTTGATCGTATAGTTCATCTTTTTTTGTACCACCTAAAAAAATTACTGAAAATTTATATTTATCTTTTAATCTCTTGTAAACATCTAATATTATGTCAACACTTTTCAATTTATAAAACCTACCTATATAGATACCATATATTAGATTTTGTTTTAGTCCTAATATTTTTCTACACTTTATTTTATTAAGTGGATACATAAGATTAAAATTCGCTCCTACTGGAAGAAATTGAAGAAAAGGACTATTCGTATTTAATTTTATCCAGTCTTTAATTTCCTTTCTCAAATAGGTAACCCCATCAATATTTTTATATGAAATTGTTAACATTTTATTTTTTATAGTATTTTTTATCCTATTTTTTTTGGGAGGCTTGCCTCCATGATGGCTCAAAATTATTCTAGTTTCTTTAAGTATCCTGGGGGCAAATAAATTAAACTGTAAATTATAAATAGTATTTAGATGTATTACAAGACGATATTGTTTTTGATATTGCAGCAACTTCTTTAACATTTGAAAAGTTAGAACGTTTTTTATTAGAGGAAATTTATAAGGAAAAATCACACCTTGTATATTATTATATACTGTTTTTTGTGAAATTTTTTCAAATTCGAATTCAGGCCTCCAAACTTCAATATCTAATGCTGGATACCTTGTTTTTAACCTTCTAGCAAAACTACCTGCCCAGGAGGCTATATAATACATATCAGAACCTTTTTCAGGATGGAGATTGCTTTTACTAGGATTAAAAGAGGATAACTCTATTATTTTTGTCTTTTTGTTTTTCACGATTTTGATTTTCCTTTTAATTCGGACCATCCATACTGACCGATTTCCTTTAGATTTAAGAATGTTAATAAATATTTGATCTCAGTATTGGTTACTTCTTTTGATATAATCAATAAAAGAATATATACAGCTAATCCAATAGAATTTACAATTACAATTTTTATAATATTTAGGGCTGGAAAAATACTAAATAAAAGTGAGATAA
>JAIPHI010000032.1 GCA_021735285.1 Fidelibacterota bacterium
AGTTCACCATGTCTCGCAGTTTATTATACCACGCATTTGGTATAAGGTCAAGGTATAATTACAAAAAGACAGAATACATTCAGGGAGAGATATATTTTACAATAGAGAAACCGGATGTATATTTAGAATGTCCTATTTGTGGAAACGAGAATGTAATAAAACGAGGCACACGAGAGAGAGTATTTAAAAACCTGCCAATAGGAAGTAAAATGACCTATCTTGTATTGCCAATACATAGATTAGAATGTAGAAATTGTGAAAGAGTTTACCAGGAAGAGGTGAAATTTGCGGTTCAATACAGGAGTTATACTAAGAAGTTTGCAAGATATGTAATTGGTCTGTCCAAGGAAATGTCAACCAAAGCCATAGCTGAATACCTTGGAGTCAGTTGGGGTATGATAAAAGATATCCAAAAAAATCATCTAAAGAAAGAATACGAACATCTCAACGCCAAAGATTTAAAATATCTTGCTATTGATGAAGTAGCCATTCATAAGGGCCACAATTATTTGACTGTGGTAATGGATTTAGAAACAGGTAATGTGATCTATGCTAACCAAGGTCGAAAGAAGAAGAGCTTGGATGAACTATGGAAAAAATTGAACAGATATAAGAAGAATATCAAAGCCGTTGCTATGGATATGTGGAAAGCATATATCACCGCAGTTTTAGAAAATTTACCCAATGCTAAAATTATATTTGACAGGTTCCATATTACTAAAAAATTTAACGATCTCTTGAGGAAACTAAGGTCAAAGATATATAAAAATATTACAAATACCACGGATAAAGAGGTTCTCAAGGGGACTACCTGGCTATTACTTAAAAATAGTGATAATCTTAACGAAGAAAAGAATGAAGAACAGAAATTGGAAGAAGCCATTCAGGTAAATGAATCTCTATTTTTTGCTTACTATTTGAAAGAGGACCTTAGAACTTTTTGGGAATTAGAAACTGTAGAGAAAGCTAAAAAATTCCTGGGTGAATGGTGTGCAAAAGCCTATGCTTCTGGTATTAAATTGCTACATAATTTTGCTAATACATTACTCAGTCATCGAACAGGAATATTTAATTATTTTAAACATAAAATTACAACTGGACCATTGGAAGGGATGAATAATAAGGTAGGAGTTCTCAAAAGAAGAATGTATGGTTTTAGAGATCTTGAGTTTTTTATATTAAAACTCTATGATCTGCATAATAGTAAAATTACACTATCAGGTGCCTAATGCACCCAAATTTCTGAAGACCCTTTCTTATTTATATTTTTTACGAGACTTTTGATGATAATTTTAACATTTTCTACTTTCCAATAATAATAGATTTATTACAATTGTGGTTTTAAATATTTAGCAAAGAAAGCTTCTATTGCCGGATTTGTTACTTCGAGTTTTTCAGCATAGGCAACACCATGTCCCGCTCCATCAATCTTGAGATATTTTATATTTGCACCTGCGGACTTCATTTTTTCGACAAAATCATCAGTAAGTTTAGCCTTTACAATCTTATCATCGCTTCCCTGGATGAGGAACATAGGTGGATGATCAGCAGAAATATATCCAATCGGCCACCAAATTGGCTTTGCCATTGGTACATCGCGGCCTAATTCTGTAGGGGGTGAAGCAGCAACAGCTACATTAACCCTACTAGAATATTTATCCCAGCCTCCATCGCCTTCCAGATTTGCCGAGTCGGGGGCCATTGCAAGCATCAATGCAAGGTGAGCACCTGCTGAATGGCCATAGCCACCGATCCTATTGGGATCAACTTTATATTTCTCAGCATGAGAACGGAGCCATCGAACAGCACATTTCACATCCTCGATACAGGCTGGAAATGGTGCTTCATCAATTAAACGGTAATTAACATTAATAGTTACATATCCCTTCTGTGCATACTCAACCATCATTTTTTGATACACATCAACTGATTTTGATCCCGCTCTCCAACCACCACCATGCACAATAACGATAGCCGGTCGCAGCTCATTAGCAAAATTAGCAGGTTGAGCAAGATCAAGAACCCATGCTTCACTATTGCCTTTGCGATAGGGGATGTCTTTGGTTACTGTAATAGTCTTATAATTTGAAGCAATTACCTTATCAACTGGATTATCACTCTTTATATCCTCTTTTTTACATGATACTAAAACAAAAGGAATTAAAATAATAACAAGATATATCTTGTTCCTTGTTATTGATTTGGCCATCTCATTTATATTTTTCATAATATTCGTTTCCTTTTAAATTTATTTACAATTTCACAGAAATATTTTAGTGATTAATATTTATTAGGTTAAGATGTTATCCCAAATTAATTAGGGGTTTTTTTATAATCTATTTTATCATGATACATAGCAATCTTTTACTGTACCTTTTTGTAAAATTTAATTGGCTTTTAAAAATAATTAAAGATCAGCAATTGTTTTCGTTTTACTAAGCATTTTTTCTCTTTTATAATTATTTCCCAAATACCTGATTTAATAATTCAGAGGTTATAGTGATTGAGGAAACAAATTTAATTTTACAATTCGGATTTTCCAAATTTTTATAATCCTAAAAATTGTCTCATTGATAATTTCTTCAATAATTAGCAAAGTTTTACAATTATTAAATAGAAACAGAGCCTTGCACAGGAAAAATCAAATTGCAAGCATTCATTACAATAAATTAGCTTTGATATATAATATTTTTATTTGAAATAAACACCGTATATAAATACATTATATACAAATGAATGTAAAGAAAGGGAATAATATATGCGATGGGTAAATATTTTTACTATTATAATCCTATTTTGTAATCCTGGTTTGGCCCAGGATACGCTACTTGCTACAATAGATGATACTGTTAAGACTGACTTTGGAACCTATGACCCATATCATGTGAACTTTGAAGCAGAGGCGCTACAGTATGAAGTTGAACCTGATTTTAGTAATGTTATAAATTTCGAGAATTTTGAATTTAATGAAACGGAAAGAGATAAACTGTTACAGAATCATTTCGTCGTAATAAATGGCACAAGTTCAGAATATGGGACAGGATATAAGGAAATCTATGATATATATAGTGAAGCCAGGGATAAAAATTTGCCACAATTTGTCACTACAGATGCTTGCTTGCATACTTTTCATAAACTTTATGATAAACTATTACGAACTGCCGAACAAGAACATTTTGTGCAGGATTTGATTACAATGGATAGTTTAATCTGCTACAAAGCCATTCAGGAGTATGATAGTTTGAATACGGATTTTCAGAGGCAGTGCTTTAGAAAGGTCATTGCTTATTTCTCTGTGCCGCTTGCCATTATGAAAGGAGACTTTGTAATACCGGAAATGGTCAAGGATACTGTTACCAGTGAATTAGACCTTCTTAATGCTCATCATCGCTATGTACGTTCACCATTATTCCAGGCCTATGAAGAAGATTACAGTCAATATAAACCCCGGGGGCATTATACATTAAATCTAAAATTGGAAAGATATTTTAAAGCCATGATGTGGCATGGCCGACAGACTTTTGTGCTTAATAATAATTTGACTGGTGCTGCCCTATACTTCGGCTCATGGAACAACTACAGGATGAAATAGGAATTTGGGAAATATGGAATAATATCTATATTCCGACGGTATTCTTCGTAGGTAAAGCTGATGATCTACTTCCTCAAGATTATTTAGTCTTTGCCGAACAGGAATATTTTGAATCTGATATAGCTATGTTAAGTTATGATGATTTTCTGACTAAAGTAATTGTAGCAGACTTTATTGATAAAGCTGATGAATATCTACCAGACCCTAAAATATCAACTATTACACCCAAAGGAATGCGTTTTATGGGGCAGCGTTATATTCCTGATTCCTATACTCTGGATCAACTCGTATATAACCATGTAATACAACGCTATATGCCTAAATCATTGGATGTAATGGCTGCATTGCATTCTGAAGAGGCTTTCAATTTATTAGACCAAATGGGGGATACGGATTATCCTAATTACATTGAACAATTATCAAAATTAAAGCAAATGTACAAGGA
Organism: Fidelibacterota bacterium; assembly: GCA_021735285.1. Taxonomy (GTDB): domain Bacteria; phylum Fidelibacterota; class UBA2242; order UBA2242; family JAFGTP01; genus JAIPHI01. The sequence continues at coordinate 4,038 of JAIPHI010000032.1, forward strand.
ATATCCTGATTCTCAGTGGGCAGAAAATCTATACTGGAACTGGCTCTACTGTTTAATGCCTTTATTAAGGGGAAAAGAGGAAAGGTATCCTCCCTTTATGAAAAATCTGGCCTGGCTTCGTAAAGATTTAAACACTGCTCTTAGTTCCTGGACTGAACTCCGTCATGATACAATTCTTTATGCCAAGCAGAGTGTTTCAGCGATAGGTATGCCACCACCGGGAAATAGCTTGGTAAAAGGTTATGTTGAGCCTAATCCTCGCCTCTATGCTCGCTTAGCATCCCTGGCGAAATTTATGCGGGCAGGATTGCTTGATTTTGAATTATTAAATTCAGAAATGGAAGAAAAATTGCTGGAGTTTGAAGAATTGATGGTTAGTCTGCGAGATATCGCAATCAAAGAATTAACAAATCAGAATCTGAGCGATAATGAATATGAAACTATTTGCCTTTTTGGTGAAAAAATAGAACTACTTATAAGCAATAGCCAGTGGTATGCTCGAGGGGTAGATGTGGATAGTCAGGATGAAATGCCGGTAATTGCAGATGTGCACACTGATCCGAATGCTGGTAGTTGCCTGGAAGAAGGAATTGGCTATCCAAATCGAATTTTTGTAATATGTCAAATTGAAGGTGAATTAAAAATTGCAATCGGAGGCGTCTTTTCATATTATGAATTTATCCAGCCAATATCAGATCGCCTGACGGATGAACAATGGCGCACTATCTTAGAATCTAATAGAAAACCCGGTTATCCTTTTTGGACTCAAGAATTTGCCGTAATTGATACTAGCTATATTAATTCTGAACCATCCCATTATTATAACCATAAATCAGGGATTGGTAATGAAGCTGTTGCAGAAAATTCCAGACCAAAACAATACAAATTATTCCAAAATTATCCCAATCCCTTTAATCCGGTGACTAACATTGAATTTCAATTGAAAAAGCCCGGGTTTGTAGAATTGAAAATATATAATATTCAAGGAAGGTTGGTTAAAACTTTGACCGCAAAGCAATTTACAAGTGGAAAACACCGGATTGTATGGAATGCCAGTGATCTCAGTTCCGGTATCTATTTTTACAAGATTCAGGCAAAGAATTTTAGTGCTATTAAAAAGTGTGTTCTGCTTCAATAATAATTAACAATGGGTGGAAATATGTTAAATAAAAAGTTAGTTGGAATCATGGTTTTGATTTTTTTTAGTACAATTTCGAGAAGCCAGAAAATTGATACGAGTTTAAACTTACCGAATGGATTTTCAGCTTATATTTTTGCTGATAATCTGGGTCGTGCCCGGCACATTGTAGTCAATGATGACGGTAATGTATATGTCTCTCTGAGAGAATTAAATAATGGTAAGGGAGTAGTTGCATTGAAGGATAAAGATGGTGACAATAAAGCCGATAAAGTAGAATATTTTTTTGATCAACCGGGAACAGGGCTAGCCTGGCATGATGATTATCTATATTTTGCCCCCGATACGGCAGTCTATAGATTTGAGTTCGATAACAATGAATTGATTCCCCCGGAACCTCCTGAAAAGATAGTCAGGAATTTAAGTTTACAAAGACAACATGCAACTAAATCAATAACACTGGATAATGATGAGAATCTATACGTGAATTTTGGTGCACCTTCAAATGCCTGCCAGGAAGATATGCGGACTCCGGGTTCGCCTGGGATGGATCCCTGTCCTTTGTTGGAAAAATTTGGTGGAATCTGGAAATTTGATGCTCATAAAGAAAGACAACTTCAGTCAGAGGGTGAGCGCTATGCTACCGGATTACGTAATTGTGTGGCTCTGGATTGGAATCATGAGTGTGATGAACTTTATGTTGTTATGCACGGTCGGGATCAATTATACTCGCTATGGAAAGATAAGTTCACAAAAGAACAAAATGCAAAGTTGCCTGCGGAGCAATTTTTAAGAGTGAAAGAGGGTTCGAATTTTGGTTGGCCTTACTGTTATTATGATCATTTTCAGAATAAAAAAGTGTTGGCCCCAGAATATGGAGGAGACGGAAAAAAGGTTGGTCGCTGTGATAAGTTTGATGAGCCTTTGATTGACTTTCCAGCCCATTGGGCTCCCAATGATCTTATTTTCTATGATAAAAAGCAGTTTCCTGAGAAATATTATCAGGGTGCTTTTATAGCATTTCATGGATCATGGAATAGAGCTCCCTTTCCTCAGCAAGGTTACAATGTAGTGTTTGTGCCATTTAATGAATGTGAGGTCGATACTTCCTGGGAAGTGTTTGCAGCTGGATTTGCAGGGCAAAAAAATTTAAAAAGTCCATATGAAGCGGATTATAGACCAATGGGATTGGCAATAGACAAAGAGGGCAGTTTATATATTACAGATTCAAGAAAAGGACGGGTCTGGAAAGTTGAATATGAACCAGAATGATTAATTAATTTTAACTATAATATATTACTCAAAATAATTATCAAAAACTTTCTCAGATTGCAATTCTTCGTTTGGAATTCCTTCTTTCTTTTCATCTGGATATCCGATTCCGATGATAGATTCGATTCTGAATTTATCCGGAATATTTAATATATTTTTGATATAATCTCCCGAACTTGTAGTTTGGTCATGCATGCGATTACGAATCTGAATCCAGCAACTCCCTAAATCCAGAGATTGAGCAGTAAGTTGTAGTATTATTGATGCAATCGAGCAATCTTCAATCCAAACATCAGAAGCATCTTTATCACCACAAACCACAACTGCCAGAGGAGCAGCAGCAAGAAAATTCGAGCCATGTTTTTTAGAACTCGCCAATTTTTCTATAAGTTCACTATTATCAACAAATAGAAAACGCCAGGGATTGCGGCCTCTTGAACTGGGGGCTCGCAGGGCTGCTTCTTTTAGAATTTGTACTTTAGTTTCCTCGATTTTAGCATCTTTGTATTGTCTTATGCTTCTTCTTTTTCTAAGAATATCAATCATTTTTACTCCCAATAATTTTAAATAAATATTTGCTTACTCGATCGTTATTTTGGTACTTAAATTAGATTTGATTCTTCCAATGATGGCTGCTTCGGAACAATTTGATACATGCAATCGATTTACAATTTCTTTGCTAAACTTTTCCGGAATTGTCAATAGCAGGCCACCAGAGGTCTGGGCGTCCGTTAAAATTAGTTTTTTTGTTTCAGATAGACCGGACCATTCAACTTTATCCTGAATATAGTTCAAATTTGCTCGTGTACCTCCTGGTATTACATTCTGTCTGACCAGTTCCTGAGTGCCATTTATGATAGGAATGCTTTTATGGTATAGTTCAGCATTTAATTGGCTGGCTGCTAGGATCTCATTTAAATGGCCCAATAGACCAAAACCGGTAACATCTGTACAACTATTAACCGGATAATTGGAGATTATTTCTGCGGCTTGTTTATTGAGGGTCGTCATTATCTCTATGATGCTTGTTTGTTTTGTTTGCTCAAGTAAATTGCGTTTGACAGCAGTGGTTTGAATACCTAGACCAAGGGGTTTTGTCAGGATAATTGTATCGTCTGGTTGAGCTCTGTTATTAGTTAGTACTCCTTTTGGATTAATAGTACCGATCACCACCAGACCAAATTTAGGTTCATTGTCTTCGATAGTATGACCACCAAGAATTGTAATTCCCGCTTCTTTGGCAACTGCTTGGGCACCCTCTATAATATTTTCCAGAACTGAGAGTGGCAATCTATTTTCAGGAAAAGCAGCAATATTCAATGCAAAAAGGGGAGTGCCACCCATAGCATAAATATCACTTAAAGCATTAGCTGCTGCTATTCTCCCGAAGTCAAAAGCATCATCAACTATAGGAGTGAAAAAATCTACACTTGATATTATCGCAGTATTATTATTTATTTTGTAAACAGCTGCATCTTCGGAATCTATGATTCCGGTTACAATATTGGGATCAGCAATATTATCAATTTTATTTATGATCTGCTCCAGATTTTGGGGCTTTAATTTACAAGCACAACCGAGTCCATGAGTGTACTGCGTCAATTTTATTTTTGAAGCATCGGGGTCTTCTTTTTTTACTTGACTTATAATCCGAAGACTTTTATTTGTTTTTATTATTCTTTGGGAAGCATATTTAATGTCTTCCCGGGTTGTCTTCCTGGCCACTGAAAAACGGATACATTCCATAGATTCCTGATCACTGAGACCTATGGCTTTTAGTACATGGGAAGGTGCAATATTATCTGCATGACAGGCAGCTCCGGCCGAAGCTGCAATTTCCGGTATTGCTGATAAAAGTGTATTAGCATTTAAACCAGAGAAGTGAATATTCAAAGTATTGGGCAAACTCATTTCAAAATCCCCATTCAATTCTATGGAAGGTAGCTCGGATTTTAATTTTTTCCAGAATGCCTGTTTCACTTGCTTTTGTTCATCTATGAACTTTTCACCATTATTCCGAAATAGAGCCGCCGCTTCTCCCAATCCGACAATCTCCAGTACATTTTCCGTGCCTGGTCTTAAACCTCTTTCATGATCCGCTCCCATTAAAATGGGCTCGATTTCTATTCCACTTCTTATATATAAAGCACCAACACCTTTAGGTGCATACATTTTGTGGCCTGCTATTGAAAGCAGATCCGCTTCAAGTTCAGAAACGTTTAATTTAATCTTCCCGGCCGCCTGGGCTGCATCAGTGTGAACTGGAATATTATATTTTTGAGCAATTTGACAAACTTCTGATATTGGTTGAATAGTGCCGATTTCATTATTAGCAAGCATGATAGTAATTAATTTTGTATCAGGTCTGATTGTTTTTTCTAATTCCTCGATTTGTATTATACCATTTTTATTGACGGGCAGGTAACTCACTGAAAAGTCTTTTTTCTCCAGATATTTACAAACATTCATAACTGCCGGATGTTCTATCTCTGAAGTAATAATGTGCCCACCGGAATATTTATTTGCTATTCCTCTTATAGCCAGATTATTTGACTCGCTACCTCCACTTGTGAAAATAATTTCCTCGGAATCACAGCCAAGCATTTCTGCCAGCTGCTGACGGGCTTTTTCAATAGCCTGTTTGCTTTCTAAACCTGACCAATGAGCACTGGAAGGATTGCCAAATCCTTTCTCCAGATAGGGTTTCATTTTTTCTATAACTCTTCGGGCCAGGGGAGTGCTGGCATTATAATCCAGATAAACTTTTTGCATTGATTCCCTAGATTTGTAATATTAATTATAAATTAGCATCTACTATCTGTTTATAACATTTATTGCTAAATACTTAAAAACAGAATATCCGGGTTTGTTAAAACTAGAGTAATCTTTCCAATTAAGAGGATATTGATTTTTGAGGTGGATAGGGTCTTCACGATTTTTTGTGGTTCCGGATCCAGCATTTTTGTTCCAGGTTAATGTGCCAGAGACTTTCCTCCCATCCTCCATTCTAAAATTTTTATATGAGACATTAGGTCTTCCAGGAGCTTTCCAATAAGCAGAATCATTGGTTAAGAAAACAATCCATCCATAACATTTGTTATTATTTTTAATCCAATGCTCAATCCGTTGAATATCTTTAAAAAAGTCATACCTGCCTAAGTCTTGGGCACCTTGGCCTTTCAGATTGTAAGATTCATCTTCTAGATTAACACTAAGTTCTCTAGTCTTGTATTTTATCTCAATTGGTATACTATTCCGATTTAACTTAACTAATAGATCCAAGTATCTTGACTGTTTAGATTTAGAAAAGGGTACCTCTAGACGAATTTTTGCATTTTTATACAAATTCTGAATAAACCAAGCAAGAGCATGTTTAAAATCAGCTTCTGAATAAAAAATTGGTCGTTGATTAGATAGTTTATTAAGTATATGATGTAAATTGAAATTTTCTATTTGGTTCATTTGTTTTTTGCTCTTATTTAATTAGATATACATTATGAAAATATATTTGAGTAACTATGTTCTTGTTTGATATATTTTATTTTTCAAAAAAGCATACTCAAATCCAGGCTTTTTACGGAATGGGTCAATGCTCCGCATGAAATAACATCCACCCCTGCTTCGGCATAATCCCGTATATTATCCAGTGTAATATTGCCGGATGCTTCAAAAAATATCTTTTGATAATAGTTTTTATCTTTTGCTTCGGCCAGACAACCTTTGATCTTTGTAGGTGAAAAATGATCAAACATGATCACCTTTGGAGTTGACGTATTCAGATTAGCTAAAAGGTCTGCAATTTTATGAAATTCTCTGGCACCGGACACTTCGATTTCAACGAAGCGAGGATTATTTTTTTTAATAGTCTGTTCTATACTATTTTTAATAGCCTGAAAGCCATGATTTTCTTTAAGGATCTTTAGATGATTTTCCTTGAGCATGGCAGCGTCAAAAAGTCCAAGACGATGGGAGAGGCCACCACCGCATTGTACAGCCTTTTTATCCCACATGCCCCATATTGTTTTTCGAGTACCGATTACATAAGTATCCGTATGAGCAATTTTATCTGCATATTTTTTGGTTTGAGTGGCGATTCCGCAAAGACGCTGGAGAAAATTGAGGATAGTTCTTTCCAGAGCCAGTATTGTAGAAATTTTACCATTAATAGATAGTAGCACTTCGTGATTATCTATTTTATTGCCATCATTAAAGTAGCTGTTGACAACCAGATCATTTTTGTTTAGAATATGGATAATTTCTTCCAGTCCGGCCACAATACCTCTTGTACAAGCGATAATATCAGCTTTTGTTTCTTTTTTATATAATTTGGCGGGGACCTGAGATATGTCGCCTTCTTGAAGGTCTTGTTCTAAAGCTTTTTGGAACGTATGTTCTACAAGGTTAATATATTGCTGATTTTGGAATGATATCTGTTCTCTATTATCAAAGCATTTTTTTACTTTTGCTATCCTGCTCAATTAATCCTCCTGATAATTCTTTTAAGCATTTCATTTTTTGAATAAAATTAATCAAATTATGGTGCTGATTTTACATCTTGAAATATAAAATAAATATTGGAGAAATAAAATGGAACTTCTTGAGGAAAATTCAAATGTCAAACTGGCTATTGATATTGGGCTTTCGGATAATAATGCTGAAAAGGGATTACTCAGGAACATAAACAATTCGAATGAAATTCATAAGCATTATGATGATTCCGGTAAAATAGGAGCGCAACTACTGTTAACTAATACTCGAGAAGCACTCAGGACAAAATCACAAAGTGATAAGATTGATGAGCGATTTTCTGAGATAAATAAAGAGGCTTTAAAAATAGCTCAACATAAAGCCGATGATCAGAATTTTATAATTGGCAATATAGGCTCCCTGGATTTGGCTTTATCTCCTTTTGGTGATTTTAGTTTTGAGACTGCTATAGAAAAGTACAAAGAACAGATTAAGTTATTAAGTTCTGAATCTGATGGAATTTTACTGAATGGCTTTAAAGATATTCAAAATTTAAGAGCTGCTATCATAGCAAGCCGGGATATTAGTTCTGATCTTCCTCTGATGGTAGTGGCTAATTTTACTGAGAATACTATGGAATATGGAACAGATGTGGAAACATTTGCAACAATCATAAATTCATTTGATGTTAATGCTATTGGACTAAATAAAATTGAACTTGTAAGAAATTTGGAAAAGTTTACCAATCTGCCTCTGATTGCCTATGTGGAATCTGAGATTGACATTGATCAAGCAATTAAAAGGATTAGGAATCGTAGATTAGGGATGATTGTTTTATCTCAAAATATTGATTTGAAAAAAGCTGCTGAAGTAGGAAAATTTACGAGTAAAAAGCAGATTAAATATGGAGATAATACCTTTCCTTTTAAAATCACAAGTTATAGCAAAACTGTTCAATCCGGACCGGGTTTACCATTCTTGAAAATAGGGGAGAGAATTAACCCTACAGGGAGAGAGAAATTAGCCAGGGATCTAAAAGAAGGTAATATAGAGCAAATCATAAAGGATGCCGAGACCCAGAGAGATGCCGGAGCAGATGCGCTTGATGTCAATGTGGGAACTCCCATGATTGATGAAAAGGAGGTAATGGTGCGGACTATTAAAGCATTGCAAAGAAAATTTGATGTTCCGCTTATCATAGACAGCTCTACTCCTGAAGTAATCGAAGCGGGTTTGCAAAACTATGCTGGAAAGGTTCTTGTCAATAGCGTGGATGGTGATGTGAAAAAGCAGGAAAAGATCCTTCCTCTTGTCAAAAAATATGGAGCTGCTATAATAGGATTGACAATCAAAGGCGGACAACCAGGTGATGCTGATGAGAGGCTGGAAATTGCTCAAAATATCGTTACCAAATGTAAATCCTATGGGATTCCTGAACAGAATATTATCATCGATACAGTAGCAATGTCAGCTGCTACTTCCCCACAAGCAGGAATGCAGGCCTTTGATACAATTCGAAAAATCAAGGGCAAACTAGAACTGCCAACTGTAATGGGTATTAGTAATAGTTCATTTGGATTACCCAATCGAAATTGGGTGCATAATACTTTTCTTGTACAGGCTATGGCCTATGGTTTAGATGCGGGTATTGTGAATGTAGAAGACCGGGAGCTTAAAAAATTGATTCATACAGCAAGTATATTTGTCGGTCGGGATCAACATTGTATGGATTATATAAAATATGTAAGAGGTCTTGATACATCAATATAAGTAAAATAATTGGAGTAAATTAATTATTTAATAGGAGTAAATGTGGAGAAAGATTTTCTTGAACGTCTTGAAAACAATATTGTTCTCTTTGACGGGGGCATGGGAACGGAAATATATGATAGAGGCTTTTTTATTAACAAAAGTTATGATGCTGTTACTTTGAAGTCCCCTGAAATAGTCAGGGAAATCCATCAAAATTATATTGATGCTGGTGCCGATGTAATAGAAACTAACACTTTTGGTGCCAATCGAGATAAGTTGGAAAAATATGGATTAGAAGAAAAAATTGAAGAAATAAATAGAAGAGGGGCAGAATTAGCCCTGGAAACTGCCTGTAATAAGGTCTGGGTTGCAGGTTCTGTAGGGCCTCTGCGAAGACGCTTGGAACCAATTGGCGAGCTGACTGAAAAGGAGGTCTATGATATTTTCAGGCAGCAAATAGGAACTTTAATTAAAACTGGTGTTGATCTTATTATTTTAGAAACTTTTACTGATCTACAAGAACTTTTAATTGCTATTAAAGTGGTTAAAGAAATCAAGAATATTCCTATCATTTCTCAAATGACTATTAATCAAGATGGTAAATCTTTCTACGGACATCCAATTGAGGTTATTACCGAAACCTTAGATTCTTCACAAACAGATATTATTGGATTGAATTGTACAATAGGCCCTCGTAAAATGCTACCGGCTATTGAAAAAATGGTACATTTGACGGATAAACCGATTTCAGTTCTACCTAATGCTGGTTTCCCACAAAAAGTGGAAGGTCGCAATATATATTTATCTTCTCCTGAATACATGGCTGAATATGCTCGCCGTTTTGTTCAGGCTGGAGCAAGGATAGTGGGGGGGTGTTGCGGTACTAAACCAGACCATATTCGGGAGATGGCGAAATATGTTAAATCGATTGAGATATCACCAGAAAAGATAAAAGTGGAAACAGTTCATAAAGAAGATGAAAGATGTGCACCTGTTGAGACAGAAAGGAAATCAAATTTTGCCAGCAAGATCGTTAATGGAGAATTTACTGTTAGTCTGGAATTAGTTCCTCCGGCCGGTGTGAATGTCACCAAAGTTTTGGATAGTGCTCGGGAGCTAAGCAAATATGATATAGATACAATTAATATACCCGATGGCCCCCGAGCCTTGACAAGAATGGGAGCTATTTATTTAGCCAAACTTTTTATTGATGAAGTCGGAATTGAACCTATTTTGCATTATACAGCTAGAGATAAGAATTTGCTGGGCATCCTGTCTGACTTTTTAGGTATCCAGGCCATTGGTATCAGAAATATGCTGTTGATTACTGGAGACCCCCCCAAGATGGGAGATTATCCGGATGCCACAGCGGTTTTTGATATTGATTCCATTGGATTAATTAGTATTCTGGATAATATGAATCATGGTGTGGATCTCGGGGGTAATTCCATCGGCAAACCCACTGAATATTTTGTTGGAGCTGGGGTCAACCCTGTTGCGATTAATATGGAAGAAGAATTAAATCGTTTCGAAAAGAAAGTGGAAGCCGGAGCGGAATATGCCATTACACAACCAATTTTTGATGTGGAAGCTTTCAATAATTTTCTAGATAGAATAAAGCACCTGGATATTCCCATAATTGCTGGAGTTTGGCCTTTAGTTAGTGTTAAAAATGCGGAATTTATGAATAATGAACTGCCGGAAGTAACAATCTCACAAGAATTAATGAATAGAATGAAAAACACGAAAACGAAAGATGAAGCCCTTGCCACAGGGATTCAAATTGCTCAGGAAACAATCCAGGCCATAAAAGATAAAGTTGCAGGTGTCCAGGTATCAGTACCTTTTGGTAATATCGATTACCCATTAAAAGTACTTGAAGTTCTAGATTGATCTCAATTAAATTCCAAATGTGTTTAATATAAATGTATTAGGTGTTTTTAATAAAGCATTAAAAAATAAAAATAGACCGGGAGATAAAATATAAATGAAACAAATTACTTTACTAAAATCAAAATTACACAGAGCAATTGTAACTCAGACAAAATTACATTATGAAGGCAGTATTACTATCGATCGGGAGCTTATGGATATTGCTAATATCAAACCCTATGAAAGAGTCCAGGTGGTTAATATTAACAATGGTAATAGATTTGATACTTATGTTATCGAAGGAGAAAGAGGAAGTAAGCAGATATGTTTGAATGGTGGAGCGGCCAGATTGGCCGAAGAAGGAGACCGAATAATAATTCTCTCGTATGTTCAATTAGATGAAGTAAGTGCTAATAGCTGGAAGCCCAATATTTTGGTCATGGATAGAAATAATGATATAAAATAAATATTGCATTATAAATTGTAGATTGTCTCCAACGAGTATTTAGAATTTATTTTATATCCTTATTAAGAAAAATTACTACCGGCCCATATTTTTATTTGATTCAAATCACTTATTATATCAACGACTTATGATAAATTGTGTGGAATTAGATTTTAAGATCGATTTTATTATTTTGATAGACTAGGCCTTAATTATGAGTATGAGATCAAAAAGCAAGATTGGCTTTCGAGACTTATTTTTCTTAATACTTGGTATTTTAGTTTTTAGTATTATTGCTATAGTGGATATAAGTTTTTATCACGTTCCATCCTTTATAAAAAATTTCAATACAGAAAGAGAAATAATAGTAATTTTAGCCTTTTTAGCACTGCTCCCTTTTTTAAGTGATTTAAGTGAGAAACTACAAAAGAACGGTAAAAAAACTCTCTATATAACAATCTGTCTTTTATTTGGTCTTGTTCTGATTGTATCTCTGGTACAATTATTCGGCGGGAATATGATTAATCTTTGGAATAATAATCCGCTCCTGGCAGAAAATCCTGATTCATGGATTCTATTTTCCACAGCTATGACCATATTTGCAGTATCTATTATTATATTGCTTCTCTTTAATATAAGATTTTTAATTTTACTGAGAACAGGTAAAAAAAGTGATCTGTTTTTTAAGCTTAGTATCTTACTTATAGTTGCTTTTAGTTTGATATTAAATTTTTACGAAGATCATTATTCTTACAAACAATTAGGTAATATTTTTCCAATCAATGATCTTAGTAGATTTGCCTGGCTTTCTGTAGGAGCGATATTTTTTACTATTACATCATTGAAAAATTCATGGGTAGAGGCCTTTAATTCAAAAGAAAAGTTAGTTGCTCTGATATGTATTATGAGTGTGCTTGGGGTTTCCCTATATTTTTATTTATCCCCTTTAATTACAAAATTATATGCTATGAGTGTGACCATCAAAGGATTTATTCTCGGCTCATTTGCTTTTATTATTATTTATTTCCTAATGGCAACTTTAAAAATTTTATTCCTCATACCTCTGATCAGGTATCATGATCAGGTTACAAAAGAATTGAATGCGGTTAGAGAAATTTCCGAATTAATATCCAGCTCTAATGAGGAAAAAGAGATTATAAATAAAATTATAAAACATATAACCGAAATTACTAATACAGATATTTGCTGGCTCGAAAAACTAGAAGACAATACTAATTATAATATTTTATCTAAAAAAAATATCACCTCTGGGAAGGCTTCAAATATTTCCAAAATAGTTCAAAGTAAAATTAATAAGGGCGATAAAGATTTATATTTTATTGATTTAATTAATGATAGAATTAGTGATTACATAGCATTAGAAGATAAAAACTGGAAGACGCTTATGGTAGTACCGGTAAAGGGTGAAACAATAGATATAATCCTTTATTTAATATCTTCAAAAAAATCATCATTTAATACTCGTAATATTAATTCATTAAGAACTTTTCTATCGATGTTGAAAATTTTAAAGGCGAGATACTAGATTAACCAATGAGAAATTAAGCTTATTACAATTCCAATTAAGGAACCGATGAATACCTGTTTTGGAGTATGGCCCAGGAATTCTTTTAACCTTTCTCTGTTCAAATGATGACCTGGTGAAAATAGTTCATGGGCAATCTGATTAAGAACTCGAGCCTGTTCACTGGCAGATTGACGAACTCCAGTGGCATCTTGCATCACAATAAACGCCATAATTGTTGCTAAAGCAAAAAAAGTTGAATCAAAGCCTTTAACCAATCCTGTGCTTATAGCTGCAGCTGATACCATTGCACTATGACTGGAAGGCATACCGCCGGTCGAAAAAAGGAAAAATAGATTGAACTTCTTTGTTCTTATACTGTGTAAAACAACTTTAAGTATCTGAACGAAGATAACAGAGGCTAAGGCTACAAAAAGGATCTCATACCCTTTATTGTTAATATATTCGAATATAGTCATAGAACAATCCTTATTTCAATTTCGATTATCATCAAAATTCATTGAAAAAACAGAATAAATCAATAAAAAAATAGTAATTCGGGACCAATAAATATAATCAGGAATAAGAATGAAAAGCGGTTTTATTGTTCCCTAAATCTCTATAAATTTAGGTCATAATGGAATGGAGATGAATATGCTATATGAAATTAAACAAGTAAGTTTGACATCAATCCTAAAAGTATCCTTTCTGGTTTTACTGACAGTGCTTTCAATTGGCTTGATGTTTTTTACTCTGATTATCGCCAGAATGGCTGATTTTATTAATACCAGTTTAGGGGAAGCAGGAGGTGTGGAATTATTACAAAATATTGATTTTAATTTTACAACCATCTTTTTCGGATCTATTTTTAATGGCTTATTCCTAACCTGTGTTATTGTATTTATATTATCTTTAGTTATAATCTTTTATAATATTTATGCGAAATATATTGGGGGCATCAAAATCGAAATTGAGCGCCCAATTAACAATAACTTAGTAAAGACAGGAAATCAAAATGAATAATGTGAGAGTAAGATTTGCTCCAAGTCCCACAGGATATCTACATTTGGGTGGAGCCAGGACTGCAATTTATAATTGGCTATTTGCAAAACAAAAGAATGGTGAATTTTTATTAAGGATTGAGGATACCGACATAGAACGCTCTGATAAAAAAATGGTGGAGCAAATAAAACAATCTCTGAATTGGTTAAATATTGGGTGGGATGAAGAGATTGTGTATCAATCCAGAAGAGAGCATCTTTATGCGGAGGTGGTTGATAAACTTTTGGAAGAAGGGGAAGCTTACCGTTGTTTTTGTACTGAGCAAGAACTCGAGGCTGAAAGAAAGAAATATGAAGATAAAAAAGGTTCTTATAAATATAGTGGGAAATGCCGAAATCTCAGCCAGGATGAGATAGCTCAAAATCTTGAGGAAGGTAAAGAGTATAGTATCCGCCTTAAGATTGATCATTTCCAAACTACCCAATGGGAGGATATGATCTATGGCGAGATTTCTATAGACAATAAGGAGATTGATGATTTCATAATTCAAAGATCAAATGGTACTCCTACCTATCAATTAGCAGTAGTTGTAGATGATGCGGATATGCGTATTTCACATGTTATACGAGGAGAAGATCATGTGCCAAATACACCCAAGCAGATCAATTTATTTGAAGCGTTGGGTAAAAAGGCTCCAAAATATTGTCATCTACCGCTCCTGATAGGAAAAGACAAAAAACGCCTTAGCAAACGACATGGAGCTACAGCGGTAGATCAATATAGGGAAGCAGGATTTTGTCCGGAAGCAATTGTGAACTATTTAACCCTTCTTGGTAGATCTGCTAAGAGTGATAAAGAAATAATGTCTATTGATGAAATTTTAAATGATTTTGCCCTTGACAAAATTTCTCGTAAACCGACTGTTTTTGATATTAAAAAATTGGAATGGATAAACGGTAAGCATCTCTCACAAAAACCAACAGAGGAGATATATAAGCAGGTCCTGCCCCGTTTTAGTGAGAAAGGCTGGGTCAATGAAAACCCAAAAAATCCCAGCTATATAAAGACAGTTATTGATTTACTCAAATCACGTGT
>JAIPHI010000033.1 GCA_021735285.1 Fidelibacterota bacterium
GAATGAAGACCATATTTATTAGTAATTTCTAACTTTTTCTTTTCCACGATTAATGATCCCTGTTAGAGATTAACTCAACAAAATATGCTAACCTGGTTCTGGTTTTTTCTGGACACGCATCCAATTCAGCAAGAGCCTGATCCATTAGTTCATTAACAACTTTTTCACCTTCAGTGATTGCATTATATTTTTGAAATTTATTCAGTACTTCTTCTCTATTATACGAATTATTTTTCAGAAAAGACATAAACTTTTTCTTTTCTGTATTGTTCAGCTTCGAAAGGACCAAGGTAAGAGGATAGGTTTTTTTACCAGTGGTAAAGTCGCTTCCCAAACTTTTCCCCATTTGACTTTCATCAGAACTTATCTCCAAAATATCATCCTGAATCTGAAAGGCCTGGCCAAGTATTTTGCCAAAATTGTCTAATTTATTAACAATTTTTTCATCAGCATTTGCAAGCATTGCTCCTACTGAACAAGATAGACCTATCAGTTCGCCAGTTTTTAACTCTACCATATTCAGATATTCCTGGGGTGTAATATCAGTTCTTTTCTCAAAATCCAAATCCCGCGTCTGTCCTTCACAAATTCTCAATAAAACCTGACTTATTCGGCTTGTTATATGGTCAATCCTAGGATGAGAAGTTTGCATCAATTCCCGGTAAGCAAGAGCAAATAATCCATCTCCTGATAATATCCCGATATCACGATTCCATTTCTTATGAACTGTAGGCAGTCCTCTTCTCAATTTATCATTATCCATAATATCGTCATGGACTAAAGTAAAAGTATGCAGGATCTCAATTGCAATTGCTGCCGGTAAAAGAGCTTCCACTTTTTGTCCCATAGATTTACCAACTATTAGCAAAAGTACAGGCCGAAAGCGTTTGCCTTGCCCCTTGAGAGGATATAATAGAGGAGCCCGAAAATAGGTCAATTCTTCTATCTCAGAAATCCCGGATATTTCCTGATCTATTACTTTGCGATAATTTTCATATGTATTCTTTAAATCATTCATTTAAGTTAATTCTAAATTATTTTTCTAAATTCATAATAATTCTAATTAAAATTTGTTAATATCTAAGGCAATTGTTTTAGGGTATCTCAATCTCTCCAAAATCTTCTAGCTTACTTAACACCAGATTCTTGATCTCAGCCAATCTTGCTTCTGTTTTAGCCTCAAATCTTGTAACTATTACAGGTTGTGTATTTGATGCCCGAACCAAGCCCCAGCCATCACCAAATTTAATTCTGACACCATCGACATCGATACAATCATAATTTTCTTTAAAATATTTTGCTGATTTTTCTGCTATCTCAAACTTGGTTTTATCATCCGGACAGTCTAATCTCATTTCAGGTGTTGAATAATAATTTGGCAGTTTTTCAATAATTGTGGATAATTTTTCTGATTGACGAGAGACCATCTGGGCAAATCGAAGCGCTGCATAAATAGCATCATCATAACCATAATAATCGTCTGCAAAGCAGATATGACCGCTCATTTCTCCTGCAAATTTTACCCCTTCTTCTCTCATCTTCTCTTTTATCAAAGAGTGACCAGTTTTCCACATAAGAGGTTCACCGCCTTTTTCTATAATCATATCTTCCAGCGCTTGTGAACATTTCACATCAAAAATGACCTTCTCACCCTGTTCTATAACCTCATCAAGAAAAAGTATCATTATATAATCAGCCCAAATTGCCTGACCACTATCATCGATCACTCCAATCCTATCAGCATCACCATCAAAGGCCACTCCAAAATCATAATCACCTTTTTTCACTTCTCTGATCAGATCCTCAATATTTTCCTGAACAGTAGGGTCTGGATGATGATTTGGGAAATTGCCATCCACTGTGCAATAGAACTTAGTAACATCGCACCCGATTTCCTCCAATGCTTCAGGAGCGGAAAGACAGGCTGCACCATTACCACAATCCATAGCTACTTTTACATCTTTTTCCAATTGAATACCAGATACTATTTCTTTATTATAATCAGACAAAATTTCTTCTACATTCAATTCACCATCTCCCTCTTCAAAATCCTCTTCTTCAATGAGTCTATGCAATTTCTGAATATCTTCCCCGTAAACTGATAGTTTTTTATAAGCCATTTTGAATCCATTCATATCAGGAGGATTGTGACTTCCAGTGACTTGCACAGCACCGTCTATATCCATTTTATACATACTATAATAATTAGCTGGAGTGGGGAGAATTCCAATATCCACTACATCTACTCCCGTGGATAAGACACCTTCCGTAAAAATTTCCTTAAGATGAGGGGTGGTTTTCCTGATGTCACCACTTATCGAAATTTTCTTGGCGCCCTTACGTTTAACAAGGGTGCCATAGGCTTTACCAATATTTTTAACTACTTCATTACTAAAGTCTTTTTCGACAACACCTCTGATATCATATTTCCGAAAAATATATGGATTCATTCTAAGCTCCTCTATTATCAATTAATTGCAATCAAATTCTCTAAAATTTAAAGCTAAAAACGGGGTAATAAAAGTGAAAATATTGGCGGTGAACCACCTTCTTAAAACGATCTTAGGAATCATTAAATATCGATTGAATTTATATTATTATATAAAATGAAATATATAAGTTGATTTAATCATTCTGTGATAAAATATAAGCTCCCATACAATCAACAATTTAAATCACTATCAATTAACATTTATAGCGAATTTCATATAAGTTGTCTTATAAAATAGTGGATATAATTTATCATAAATACTATTTAAATCTATTTTTCCCTTCATCCTATTGAAGGCTTCAGGAAAATCCACAACTAAGGGTAGTTATGCTACATCAGGCAAAACTTTTGCAAATCGCTATAGTCAGTAAAAATCCACCAATTCTATATAAATCCAAATTATATTGGAAACAATTAGCAACCCTATCAGCAACCAATTAAAAGGAACTGATTTTATTTGCCTTACATCCCGTTATTAACATATCATTTGCCTATATATTTATCTAGCCAGTCAAAAATTGTAGCATGCCAGAATTCACTGTTCTTAGGTTTTTGCACCCAATGACCTTCTTCAGGGAAGAGCACCAGTTTGGCCGGAATCCCTTTTCGCCTTAAAGCTGTGAAAGGCATCAAGCCCTCTCCAAAATCCAATCTAAAATCCTTTTCTCCATGAATAATCAACATCGGAGTTTGAAAATTTTCAATATAATTGTGAGGTGAAAACTTTTTATAATATTTTTCATTTTCCCAAAAGGGACCATCAAATTCCCATTCAGGGAACCAAAGCTCTTCAGTTGTAAGATACTTGGAATATAGATTAAAGGCTCCGTCATGATTGATTAATGTTTTAAAAGGATATTTAAACTCATCCATATGCCCCTCAAACCAATTCATCATATAGCCTCCGAAGGAAGCTCCTGCAGCTGCAATATTATCCTGATTGATAAATTCATAATTCTCTATTACATATTCCTGGCCTTTGATAAGATCCGTAAAAACTTTTCCGCCCCAATCTTTTGATATCTGAAATTTAAATTTTTGACCATACCCAGTACTGCCTCTTGGATTAATTAATACCAAAACATAACCCTGGGCCGCCCAAAGCTCAAGATTCCAGCGATAATGCCAACCATTATGCCAGGCACCCTGAGGCCCTCCATGCACCATATAAACCATGGGGTATTTCTTATTCGGATTAAAATTGGGGGGCTTGATGAGAAAACCATGGACATCGACATTATTGGCACCTTTATACCAAAATTCTTCTGCCGAATTCATATCCACCTTTGCAAATCTATCCTCATTATAAGCAGTAATTGCGTCTGCTTTATCTTTTTTAATGCTATAGCGAAATATTTCTGAAGGTCTCGTAAAAGTATTATGTAAATATATAAATTCATCCCCTGAAGATGCAATATCAACTGATTTATTATAACCTTCTTCGACTAGAAGTGTAAATTCTTTTGAATCGATGTCTAATTTGAATAGCTTGTAATTGCCTTCCTGATCTACTCTACATAAAAGAGCTCGACTATTAGGCATCCATTGAAAGGAACTAATGGAGTAATTAAAGTTATCTGTTAGTTTTATAAATTTATTATCTATCATATCTTTAATAAATAGATCATGCTTATCCGATTCATAGCCCGCTCTTCGCATTGAAATGAATGCTAAATATCTACCATTAGGAGAGAAACGGGGAGAGTAATCACTGCCTGCAAAGTCTCTATCATTACATTTATCAGTCACCAGCTGTACTTCTCCGCCCTCAACTGGCACTGACCAGATATCATTATTTGTGCTAGTGGCTACCACTTCATCATGATTGCTTGTAAAATAAATTTTCTTATCATCGGGAGCAAAGGTATAACCATATCCCAACGAAATCGGAGGAACATCATAATTCCCGGGTGTTACATCAAGCATATTCCTATTTTTTGTATCTATCACAAAAATATGGGAGCGCTTATGGTCCCACCATTCATCCCAATGTCTAAACAAAAGTTCCTCATATACTCTCACGTTAACTTCTGATTTGTCTTCTTTTTCATCTCTCTTTTTATTAGCCTTTTGAGTTTTACATTCCGGATAAACTCTGGTATCAAAGGCTATTTTACTTCCATTATGTGACCAGATAAAGTCATTTACACCTGTGTAATGTGTTGTAAACTGCTTTTTTTCATCCCTATCAGGATAATAGAACCAGATCTGAGGAGTTTCCGATTCATCAGAAAGATAAGCCAATTTTTTCCCATCCGGAGACCATTTAGGATTCCACACTGAGAATGAATCGGATTCAATCCTAAACATCTCGTTGCCTTCCATATTGATTACTCGAATAGAACTGGAATAATCATTAGCTTCCAGGCTGGCCTTACGGAATGTAAAAGCAATCAAATTACAATCCGGAGAATAAACAGGATCAGAAATCCGTTTACAATTAATGAGATCTTCAAAATTCATTGGCCGAGCAAGAGCCCCTGCTACTAACATTGTAGCAAATAAGAGAACTAACACAAAATTTCGCATAATAATACCTCTCAATATTTTTAATAACCGGTTACAAGATAATAAAGAATAGATTTAGCAGCAAGAAAATTCTATTTTACATTTCATTGGCTTGATACGGATTTCATTCCTGAAGCAGATCTGATTGTAAATATGTTTGTATAAATGCTTTAAAAATAACTGTGACTTTAAAAGAGACTTGACTCCGTGGCGAGAATATTATTTTTACTATATAATATAGAGTATATCAGTAAGTTATGGACATATTTTATTTTAATGAAAGGGGCTTCCGCAATGCTGGTACGGATATAATAAATTTTTCAATCAGAAGATAACATTGTTCTCAAATATAATGGTTTGGTACTAATATTTACGGGCAATAGTTAGCATCGTTCTCCTTCTTTTTAAAAAGTATCAACCTATTTCAGGACGGTACATTATTCTAAATTCGTTAATCGATATTCATAATTCTCCTTTAAATTAACAAATAACCAATAATCTATGATCAAAATCTGAGTGTTTTTTTAACTTGGAACTTGAAAATTCATAATTCGATATTCAAAATTTTCTTTTTTTATTAGCCAATCTCCAATAATCAATGCCAATTGTCCCAGCAATTTGTTGAACCTGGAAATTGAAAATAAATAGGGTTTAAAAAAGCCTACTTAAGCAGGCCAATTATTTATTAAAACTAATCCATCCACCACACTGAAGCAGTGGTGCTATTCTCATTGTTTATACATCTAAGAATATTCCCTTAATTCATCTTGAAATGCAAGTGCTGTCCATTATATCAGATATACTTTAGCATAATTAAGGCTAAAATTAGTCGATTTCTAATTCTATTTTTTTTTCTTCACTTTTCATTCCTTTTGGTAGTTAGGTTGACAAATTACATACCTGATATCTTGGTATCTACCAAAAGTTTTCAGGTTCAAAGCCCCCCCCTTATTTTATATAATAATAATTTATTATTTTTCTCTTATATTATCAGTTCCCATTATAAATTAATTTTGAAATTGAATCATTTTTCATAAATTTAGGAAGTATATGCTTAAAATAGATCATTCGGAGGGGTAGATGGAAGAGTCAAAAGAAGATAAAAAAGTTCAAAACTTGGGACAGATTGTAAAAAATGCTTTTCAGCAATTAGGGGAAACTTTAAAGGCTTTTTTCACTGCTCCGCGAGCCCTTTGGGGTATTAATCTGCCCTATTTATTAGAAGGCATTGTATATTTCGGTATTCTTACCGAAATGGAGATATTTTTATCCCAAAATATGTATCTGACTGACCCCCAGGCCACCTGGGTATTGAGTTTTTTAACCGGGGGAATAACTCTGGCCATGGTTATTTTAGGAGGGATGGCTGACAAATTTGGAATTAGAAAAGCATTATCGATAGCTTTTTCAACTCTTCTTGTCGGTCGAATCTTGGTCTCTCTATCAGGTACATTACCCCTCGGTACCGGGATTTTTTCTCCCATGTTTTTTGTCATGATCGGTGGGCTCCTCTTTATTATTATCGGTTATGGTCTATATCAACCAGCCGCTTATGCCGGAATAAAAAGATATACAACTCCTAAAACTAAATCCATGGGCTATGCAGTGGTTTATGCTTTGATGAATCTTGGTGCTTTCCTATTTGGGATGATGGCAAAATTTGTGCGAGATCCTTTTGAAAAAGCATTTCCTCCTAATGGTATTACTGCTGTTTTTTGGGTTTTAACTGTAATCAATGCTTTAGCTCTTATATTTACTGTAATTTTACTTACAAAATCCGCCGATCGCCAAGCATATAAAAAAGCCAAAGAGGCACGGGATAAAGACCAAGCTGAAAAAGAAGATAACACTGATCAAGATGATTCCGACTCCATAGAATCAGAGCAGAATATAGATAATACCTGGGTGATTATTTACGGTTTACTCGCAGGAGTTTTCCTTGGCCTATTTATTTTATTTAAATCGGATAAATTCATAGGTAATCCTGAAAATCCGCTCCATAATATAATTTATATGGCTTTGATCTTATTATTTGGAT
Source organism: Fidelibacterota bacterium (assembly GCA_021735285.1). Classification (GTDB taxonomy): domain Bacteria; phylum Fidelibacterota; class UBA2242; order UBA2242; family JAFGTP01; genus JAIPHI01. The sequence goes on from JAIPHI010000033.1 coordinate 7,038, forward strand.
TCCTGGCAATTAGAGACTTCTTGGAACGAAGGCCAGAACATCCCTTCCGCGATATGAAATTTGTATTCTTTATTTTCATTCTAATTCCAGTCCAAACTCTTTTTGCTCATAACTGGTTAACTATTCCTCCTTATCTCCATCGCGCCTTTCACGGAAGTCTGGTCGCTGAATATTATGAGTTTTTTGCTAATATTAATCCCCTCCTGATATTTATTTTGGCTCCAATTGTAGCCGGATTAACCCGCGGTGCTAAAATTTATAATATGGTTGTATATGGCACATTTGTTATGGCAATACCTACCTTTCTGCTTGCCTTTGAACCCAATATTTATCTATTTCTGACATATATTCTCCTAATGACAATTGGGGAGGCAATGTGGCAACCTCGTTTCTTAGAGTGGATTGCTGAAATTGCTCCTGAAGGTAAAACCGGAGCATATATGGGAATTGGCCAACTTCCATGGTTTATGACCAAAGTTATTACCGGCCTCTATGCCGGTTTTTTCCTGAGTGCTTATATTCCCAAAGATGCACCAGTCAGCCAGTTGCATCCCGGTCAAATGTGGTTTTTCTACGCTTTGATAGCAATGGTTACACCGATTGCTCTCTTGCTGGCAAAGAAATGGATGACAAAAGAAGAGATGTGATATAATGAGTAATAATTCGGATAAAGTAAAAAATATTTTAATAGTTGATGACGAAGAATTAATCCTGGATCTCTACAGTGACTTTTTTGAGCAAAAAGGATTCTCAGTCAGAACTGGGATGAATTTAAGAGAAGCTATGGACATAATAGAAAAGCATCATCACGAACTTGATCTGATTCTTGCCGATATAATGTTGCCGGATGGCAAAGGTTTTCAAATCCATGACGAATTAGAAAAGAACAACTTTGACATACCTATAATTTTTATGACCGGTTTTAGATACAAACCCGAAATTGCCAACAAACTAAAAGAATTAGACGCTAATTGGTTATCAAAACCGATCAAAATGGAAGAATTATTTGATATGGTGAATGATATTTACCACTCCACTAATAAAGAATAATATATCTCCATTACTTATAATTTTGCTCTCGCATTTCATCTCTATAAAGTTCTCAAAAACATAAAACAATTTCTATCTTTTATAATTAATATTCTCCTTGAAAATGGTCAGGAGTTCTATCAAATTTTACAAAATTTAGTTGATCAATAATGGCTGAGCAGAAGAAAAAGTCTTCCACAAATTATAAAAAAATAATTCACGTTGACATGGATGCCTATTATGCAGCTATAGAACAACGTGACAATCCTGAATATCGAAATAAGCCTATTGCAGTTGGCAGTTCATCGCGGCGCGGAGTTGTCTCTACAGCAAGCTATGAAGCCAGAAAATATGGAATCCATTCCGCAATGCCCTCTGTGACAGCCAGCCGTAAGTGTCGTCAACTCATCTTTGTAAAGCCCAGATTTGATGTCTATAAACAGGTGTCTCAGCAAATCAGGTCAATTTTTTTTAGCTATACAGACCTGGTAGAACCTCTCTCTCTGGACGAAGCCTATCTGGATGTCACAAATAACAAAAAAAATATGATCTCGGCAACCCACATCGCTCAGGAAATCAGAGACAAAATCAGGTCTCAAACCGGATTAACCGCCTCAGCTGGTGTTTCCATTAACAAATTTGTAGCAAAAGTAGCCTCTGATAGAGACAAACCTGACGGTCTCACTGTCATCCCGCCGGAGAAAGTTTGTAGTTTTATAGAATCTCTCGATATTAGCGATTTTTATGGTGTAGGAAAGGTGACAGAGAAAAAGATGAAGAACATTGGGATAAATAATGGTGCTGATCTTTTGGAAAAGAGCCTTCCGGAATTAATTAAGCTCTTCGGCAAAGCCGGCATATTTTATTATAATATTGCCAGAGGTATTGATGAACGGGAAGTCAAAGCAACTCGTATTAGAAAATCAATTGGGGCCGAACGTACTTTTAAGCAGGATATTAGCCAAAAATCAGATTTAATAGAGCGTTTACAAAATATTAATAATATTCTATGGGGAAGAATGCAGAAAGCGGAAGTTACAGGCAAAACTATCACTCTAAAAGTAAAATATCACGATTTTGTCAATAGGAGTCGTTCCCATACAATCAAACAATATATTACCGAAAAGAATGAAATTTTTAAGATTGCTCGTAATCTGCTTATCTATTCTGATCTTCCTGAGCGGCCTATCAGGTTATTAGGCATTTCGGTTTCTAATTTAAATACTGCTTCTGAGCATCAAAGGGATGCTCAGATTTGTCTTGATTTCTAACCTTTTCACTGGTCAACAGATTCAGGATTGCAATGGCGACCTGTTTACTATTTTGCCCCACCTCCTTCGAGGGGCCCACGCAAGATGGGCAACCGTTTTCACATTCACAGGACGTAAGCATTTTAGAAGCCTCTTCCAGCAATTCCTCATGTGAATCAAATAATAAGGGCGTAAATCCAATTCCACCGGGATAATTATCATAAATAAATATGGTAGGCTGAAAATTTTCCAGGTCTTCAGGGTTTATTTTCTTTGACGGTGAGTCAGAAGTAGGAGGAGTGTAGATCCCCCTTTCCGTAATTTTATTCATAGCAAACCATTCAGAGGTTTTATCTCCTACTGCTCTATGGATATCATGGCGTTCACTCATGATCTTAATCGCTGCTATAGAATGCAATGCTTTGCTGATCCCCAAAATACCATCAATAATATCACCGCGCTTATAGGGCAATGTTTCTACTACAAATTCAGGTATTGTAAACCAATAGGAGCTGGTTGCCATCTCAAGGTCTGGCAGATTAATTTTACCGTAGCCAACATTTTCATTTGTATAGAATTTTATTTTCTTAAATCCGATCACCCTGGTAACCACCTGAACTTCGCCTTGATATATCTCAATATTGCCGGATTGTCTCTTCTCATCTTCAGAGAGCACCTTCACATTAGTATAATCAATAGCATCGGTATAATAGTCAGAATCAGTTTCCCGTACATAGGCTTTTCTGCCATCCCAATCGAGTTTATCTACAATATATTCTTTGCCTGAAGCCATATAGATTGCATCCGGATAGATCGTCATAGCTGCTGAACTGTAATCTACTTCGCCTACGATTTTGTTATCCTTGCTAGTATCTACTACCACAAAGTTACCTTCGGGAATTCTTCTCAAGCTTACATTAGCAGCCGGATAAACATCCTCAGCCCAATAAAAACGACCTCCACTTTTATGCAGGATCCCTCCTTCTTGTAAAAATTTCAGAATTTCCTGAAGGTTATCTGGCTTCACCTCGCCAAAACTATCACCCTCATCAAACGGAATTTCAAAAGAGGCACATTTGACATGATCGACAAGGATCATCAAATTATCTGGATTAATTCTGGCGTGCTCCGGTGATCTGGAGAAGAAATACTCCGGGTTGCTGATCAGAAATTGATCGATGGGCCGTGAACGAGCAATATAAATCCCCAGAGCTTCTTTGCCAGTTCTCCCTGCTCTACCAATCTGTTGCCAGGTACTGGAAACAGTGCCTGGATAACCGGCCAGAACCGCTGCATCAAGACTACCTATATCGATTCCCAATTCAAGTGCATTCGTGGATATTACGCCTTTGATATGTCCTTTTCGTAATCCTTTTTCAATATCTCGTCTTCGATTGGGTAAATAACCTCCTCTATAACCGGCGATTTTTTCCTTTTCACTCATGGATTCTCGATCGGATTCAAAGATATCTTTCAAATATTTTGTCAGGACTTCCACATTTAATCTCGATAAGGCAAAAATGATGGTTTGAATACCATTCGCTATCAACTTCCTGCTCAGCCGGCGAGCCTGGTTTATATAGGACGCTCGAATACCGAGTTCCTTGTTGACAACAGGTGGATTATAAAAAATAACCTTTTTAGGACTAACCGGGGCTCCCGATTGATCAATAATTTTCACCGGCTCCTCCAGGAGTTTTTCACTATGGATCTTTGGATTGGCAATAGTTGCCGATGAAAATATAAAAAGGGGCTCGGAACGATAAAATTTACAGACTCTTTTTAAACGCCTTAATAGATTTGTCATATGGGAACCAAAAACTCCACGATAGGTATGCACTTCATCAATAATCACATATTCCAGATTTTGAAAGAATTGCATCCATTTGGAATGATGCGGCAGAATTCCTTGATGCAACATATCAGGATTTGTAACAACAACCTGCCCCTGTTTTCTAATCGCTTTTCTAGCACTCTGAGGAGTATCACCATCAAATGTAAAAACCTTTATATCCTTTTCTAAAAGTGTAATCAAAGCGTGTAATTCATTCATTTGATCCTGACTTAGAGCCTTGGTTGGGAAAATATAGATAGCTTTGGAAGCTGGCTTCTCCAAAATTTTTTGCAGAACAGGAAGATTATAACAAAGAGTTTTACCCGAAGCTGTGGGAGTGACAACTGTAAAATTTTTTCCCTGCTGGGCTAGTTTCCAGGCTTTAGCCTGATGAGAATATAGATTTTTGATTCCTCTTGATCGGAGTACTTCTACAATTTCATCCGATAAATTTTCAGGAAAAGGCTCATATTCCCCTTCTTTACCTTCTATTTCATAAATATATTTTACATTCTCACCTAATTTTGAATCAGAGAGGATAATATCTTCAATTTTACTCATTGCTCTTTGCTCTTTTTAATTTTTTGTTTACACGTTTTAAGCGTTTCTCCAGTTCTTGAATAGTTACAACATCTTCTTCATCAACTATCTCTAAAGCCTGTTGAGTCCACCTTAGTGCTTTCTCAAACTCCTTAGATCTATGCTCGTAGTATTTAGCCAGTTCAATAAGAGGACTGACTGCAGAAAAGTCCAGCTTCGCAGCTTGGGTCCAAAGCGGTAGTGCTTCTTCATATTCTTTCTCTTTTTTAAATACTGCTGCTAATTCCATTAGGGTCCTGTAGCGCCGATTTTCTGTAATATCAGATTCCAGTACATTTTGATAATGTCGAATACTGCGTTTAATTTTCTTTCTCCTTTTAAAATGGCGACCTTTGGCATAATCCTCAAGTGGATTTTCGGAAGGCGTTTTCTGTTTAAATGCTTTAAAGAGACAGACAAGATTAGCAAGCATTGATATTATATCCAACCTGTTATGTTTAAAGATATCAATGACTTTTTCTATATTACCCCGGTTATTGAGATAATTAAAATAAACCGAAGGAATCAACTCACCGGGTATATCATTTTCTCGATAAAATCCAAATCTTTCTCCTTCGATGGTTTGCAATTTACAGTTATCAGAAGAATATCGCCATAAAGCTCGATTAGGATGCAGCAGGTCTATATGGGGTAATTCTTCTACAATTGGATCAAGCCTATTCAGGAGATAACGTGAAGTCAGCAGAGGAATATCAAAACTCTTCCCATTATAGGAGACAAGACTAGAAAAACCTTTGATTTTATTTTTGATTGTTTTCAGCATCAATTCCTCAGAGCGGAATTCCGGTAGAAAAAATTGGGTGGTATGCAACACTTCCCTATCTATCCATCCCATACCTACCATAAAAGCGATTGTGCCTGTCCCCCCGGACAGGCCGGTGGTCTCCGTATCAATAAAAAGTAACTGTTCCGGATATTTTATATTATCAACATTAAAATACTGTTGATAGTCTTTCTGAGTATAGTTATAGATTGTCCTTAGATTTATTTGTCCATAGCTGACATGCATGTCATACTTTTTTGAGACCTTAATTATATTTTTATCTCCTGAACTTATTTTTTTGCCATTCAACTTTTTAATAAGTTTTTGAAGATCGGGCTGCGATTTGGGTTTGCTCTCTACAATTTGCTCTCTATTCCGATAGAGCCTATTCAATTGTTTACGAATATTATTTTTGTTGCCGTTCTTATTCTTTTCCTTATTATATATTTTATTTAATCTGTCTTTTAATTTGCTCATGTATAAAAATTAACCTAGTTGTCTGATTTATACAATGAATGAGTTTTGATTCCTATTATTCGAGTCATGGATTTAATTAAAACTGCTCGAACGTTCAAATTCTGATCATTGTTCTTAATACAAAAATGAAAAGATCCTAAAAAGTAGTTATAAAAAATTTACTGATACAAAGGAACGTAGGTTCGGGAGGATAAGTTGTTGTACTATAATTTATTGATAATATATAACTTTGCGGCTTTGTGAAAGAATTTTTCGGGAAAATTATCAAAAATATAAAAATTTTTATAAAAAATAATTCTTCTGGCTCGTCTAGTCACATAACACAGCTCTTGGATGTATTTTAACCCACATATATACAATTAATTACTTGAAATAGAGAATAAACACAGAAAGCCTTCTGAAAAATATCAGAAGGCTTTCCATTTTAATTTTTTCTAAGATTTATTCCTTATCTTCCTCTTCTTCAGGTTCTTGTTCATCACCTTCCTCGGAGGATTCTTCTTCCTCTTCTAATTCCAGTTCCTCATCTTCTTCAAATTCAGTCTCAAAATCTTCTTCAGGCTCAAATTCCTCTTCCTCTTCTAATTCGTCTTCGTCTTTGCGTTCCAGAAGATTCTCTTCATCTTTCTTCTTTCTAAGCACTACATATACCAAAGTTTGCCCTACAGTAATATTTGTTAATCCATAGGAAACAATAGAGGCAAAGATAAAGAAAATAGCAATCACAACGAGCACTGTCGTAATCACTTCCGTCACTCCCAACCCGGATGAAGCAGCTATATTGCTTGTTATTTCAGGATTTAGTCTAAAACAGCTAGCAAAATATTCAGACAGGGAAGAATTGCTTCCCAATATATAAGAAGAAGCAGTTTTCACGATACTATCAATTTTATCCCCCATTAACCAGCTCCGGCCAAAGACATAATTAAAGAATCTGTAACCTGCAATCATAAAATAACCATACACAAAAGTTGCCACAGCCGTGGTTGCTCCAACAACCGCTTCATAACATATTAGACGCCAGGGCTGAGACCATAGTGTCGAATAACTCTGAAATACTGTTTCCATTGTATCTTCTTCAGCAGAGCCGACAACAGCCGGTCCAAGAATCAGACTTACAATTAGTGAGAGAGCAGTATAGATTACAAAAACAGCGACAACAAAATAGAGCAGATAGGGTAAGCCAAAGAAAATAATATCCAGCACTGGCCATTTAGATATCCAGGCCGCAATAATCGCCATTACTATAAAAAATGCAATAATCAATATAACAGAAATCGGAGCTAAAATAGCAGATTTCCCGTGTTTCTTAGCGTACTTCAAAGAATCGCCGGATGAAAAGAATTCATCCCCTTTTAATTGTTTATAAGTGATTCTAGCTACTGCAACTGAAAAATAAAGAAATATCAAGACCCAGGCTATAATACCGATCGCATAAATCAACCAGGAGTACCAGGGCAATGCTCCAGCTATACCACACAAAGCAGGAAATAGATGGTGCACCTGCCAAATCTCAACCAGAGTGGAGCCACTAACCAGGAGAGCTACATATGTTAATATCGAATAAACAAACCAACCTAGTAACAGACCGATTAAATGTACCCATATTTTTTTCCCGCTAAGAGCCATCCGGCTTGTTCTAAAAACATCCCTTACATCAAAATATAAATCTTTCAATGATACCTCCCTTGTTTATTTTACTTTCTTACTTGCGTTGGTAATCAACCCAGAGATTAAAATAACCGTCTTTAGCTAATTTTCCGGAGAGTTTCTTTGCATTTTGTTTAGCCTTATAATAATTATCAAAAGTTCCAGTTCTTACCCGGTACCAGGTTTCTCCGGTATTATCAAAATGTCTCTTCTGCAAGTAAACATCAAGATTATGACTCTCCAGTATATCCACATCCTGCTTGGCCTTGTTGTAGGATTTTCTGGCTACTAGTTGAATTGTATATTTATATCCATTTCTTTTCACAGGTTTCTCAGCTTCAGCAATTGTTTCGGTTTTTGGTTTCTCCCTCTTTTTCGGTTTGATAGTCGTATCCTGCTGCACAGTAGTAGTATCTTCTCCATATTCAGGTGCTATTGCAGCACTATCAGCAGCTTCCAGAGTATCTTTTTCAACACCAAGCGTATCTTCAACTACCGGACATAAAAATTTCTGGCTTTCCTTTACAACTCCATCACTCTCAATTATCATACATTTCACAAGATATTCACCAGCAGCATCAGGAATAAAATAAATATTGTAATTTCTATTATTCGGCTGAAAATTGAGAACATCCAATCTACTGTTGGTAGGTTTTTTTTCAAATTCCCAGCGAAAAAAACAACCAGCTGTATCAGATTTTGAGGTTATAGTTGGCGCTAAATGAATTTTTTGCCCAACCATCCCCTTTACAGTGGTCTTTTTTTCACAGTTAAATAACAAAATCAAAAAACTCATAAGTACAATAACTTTTCTCATTGTCCCTCCTTACTTAAATAAGATCTATTTTTGGAAAGAAAAAACTGATTTCCCTTTCAGCATTTTGGAGGCTATCAGCTCCATGCACTATATTATGTCTTACATCAGTTGCATACAATGCTCTCAGGCTACCTTCCTTAGCCTTTTTAGGGTCAGTTTTTCCAATGACCTCTCTAAATTTTTCAACAGCATCCTCCCGGGCCAAAACCATTGCGACCACGGGTCCTGAAGTCATAAATTCAATTAGAGGTTTATAAAACTCTTTGCCTTTGTGTTCTCTATAGAAGGCTGCGGCTTGCGCCTTAGATAAAGATAATTTTTCCATCGCTCTGATTTCGAACCCATGCTCTAAAATATAATCGATTGCTTTGCCGGTCAATTTCCTCTCGATACAATCTGGTTTAAGCATGCTGAAAGTTGTCTCCAATTCTCACCTCTCAATTTATCAAAAATTAATAGGTTTTTATCTTATCTAGTAATAATCGTACTTGCTGTAGGATCCAGACCATTTTGCGCATTCTCTAATGATGTAATATACACTATTTCTCCGCCATCTTCAATAAAATTTACAGCAGCCTCAACTTTTGGTCCCATTGAGCCCGGAGGAAATTGGTTATCTTCCAGATGTTTTTTCATTTTTCCTACAGATATTCTATCAATTGGTATTTCGTCTTCGCAACCATAATTTAATAAAACTTTGTTAACATCGGTAAGAATAATTAATTCATTAGCCTCTATATCCCGGGCTAGTACTGCCGAGGCTAAATCTTTGTCAATAACCGCATCCATTCCTTCATACTCACCATTCTCCATAACATAGACAGGAATACCCCCGCCTCCGGCTGCAATTACAATCGTACCTTCATCCACAAGTTGCTTAATAATCCTCTTATTTATAATTTTTTTGGGAGCAGGTGAGGGCACAACCCTTCTATAGCCTCTTTCATCAACTTTTTTAGCTGTCCAATCATACTTCCGGGATAACTTTTCTGCTTCTTCTTTGGTGTACCATTTGCCAATAAATTTGTTGGGATTTTTCACGGACGGGTCATCTTTATCAACAATAATTTGAGTGGCAATCGTGACCACATCACGTTTTACATCCTCACGCATTAATCCATTTTGCAATGACTGTTCAATCATATAACCCATGCCGCCCTCCGTATCGGCAACACACACTCCCAAGGGAATAAAAGGTGCTTGATCAGCAGCAACTTCTACACGCAGGAGTTCATTCCCCACCTGGGGCCCATTTCCATGCGTAACAACCAGATTATAGCCTTGCTTAGCTAGATTAATAATAGCTTTTCGACTTTTCCTTGTATTTTTAAACTGATTATATATTGTATCAACTTCCTCTTTGGGTGAAATAGCATTCCCACCTAGAGCCACAACTGCTGTTCTATTAGCTTTATTCATAGCTTCACTCTAATTTCAATTAAAAATTTAAAAATTGCAACCCCGGTATAATAGAAAAATTATACCGGGGCTAATTTATTATCCGCTTTTTGGGTTGTATAGTTGGATTTAGATTAGTCTAGATTGTGCTCTTTTACAAATTCATCAAGGACATCATTGAGATCAGGTTTACCAATTTCCTGAAGATCATATTGCACCCGGGCTGTAGGTTTATCAATATCAATAATTCGACTAAGATCTATCGGAGTCCCAATTATTACAGCATCACACTCAGTGGCATTAATTGTTTTTTCCAGGTCAGTCCTCTGTTTTTTGCTATAACCCATAGCTGGCAAAATTGAGCCTATTTCAGGATATATCTCAAAAGTTTCCTTTAAACTACCAACAATATAGGGTCGGGGATCAACAGTTTCAGCAGCCCCAAATTTGCGAGCGGCTACAACTCCGGCACCGATCTTCATTTCGCCATGAGTCAATGTCGGTCCGTCTTCTACAACTAATACTTTTTTGCCTTTAATTACTTCTGGCTGATCTACACTTATCGGAGAGGCACCATCAATGACATCCGCATCAGGATTTACAGCAGCGATATTCTTTCGTAATTGTTGAATATTTTCCGGAGCCGCTGTTTCCATTTTATTAATGATGATCTTATCCGCCAGCCTTAAATTAATTTCTCCAGGGTAGTAAGTAATTTCTGTACCTACTCGGTGGGGGTCTGTAACTGTCACGGTCAAATCAGAATTATAGAATGAAAAATCATTGTTCCCACCATCCCAGAGTATAACATCACAGCCTGCGGGATCTTCTTCTGCCTCTCTTAATATTTCCTCATAATCGACTCCAGCATAAATTACATTTCCCCGCTCGATATGAGGTTCATACTCTTCCATTTCTTCAATAGTGCACGCATGTTTCTCCAGATCACTCAATTCAGAATAACGTTGTACCTTTTGAGCAACCAAATCACCATAGGGCATAGGGTGCCTGATCGCAACCACTTTTAGCCCCTTTTCCATTAAGGTTTCAATAATTTTTCGGGATGTTTGCGATTTACCACAACCAGTTCTTGTAGCCACAACAGAAATCACAGGTTTCTTGCTTTTCAGCATTGTATCATTGGGGCCTAATAGCATTAGATTAGCACCGGCAGCATTTATGATAGAACCTACTTTCATGACATGTTTATAGGAAACATCACTATATGAAAAAACACAGAAATCAATATCTTTCTCTTTAATCAAATTGACCAAATTGTTTTCTGCATAAATAGGAATTCCATCGGGATATAATTCGCCAGAAAGCTCTGCCGGATACTTTCTGCCTTCAATATCAGGAATCTGGGCAGCAGTGAAGCCCATTACTTCCCAATCCTGATTGTCTTTGAAATAGGTATTGAAATTGTGAAAATCTCTGCCGGCTGCTCCAAGAATAATTACTCTTTTCCTTGACATACAAACTCCTTTCTTTTTACACCTCTCAATATTAAAAACCCCTCAATTTAGGCATAAATATATAATTTAAGAAGATCAGTTTCAAGAAAAAACT
>JAIPHI010000034.1 GCA_021735285.1 Fidelibacterota bacterium
AAATCTGACCATCTATTAAGTTCTAATTTAATAGCTCCACCTCCGACCACGAAGCCCATAGTTATCTCCCCAAACGAAAAAGGATGGAATGCTTTTTCAACAGTAAGGCCACCAAAGCTTATCTCCATGTCGAATTCTCTTGTTATTTCCTGGTTTTTGCTGCTTATAGCAGGAATAGAACCGCCATAACCAAAGCCACCAATTCGAACATTATTACCAACATTACCCCATCCGCCGCCGCCTGTTAAATAAACATTATTCGGCAGCTCGGGAAGTCTGATATTATTTAGTTTTACATCAATTTTATTTAGATCAAGAGGTAAATAGATTGTCTCAAAACCTCCAGCACCTCCTTGGAAGTAAGTATTATCAGCCATTACAAAACTCGATGCTAGGATTAAAATAAATGCAAATATAATCCCTTTTCTCATCCTGGCCTCCTAATTCAAAAATACTGTTAAAATTATCTAATCAACCATCCATAATCCATTTTTAACCACCAAGATATAGATTTACCCCCCAAACAACATTTGAAAAATCCATGTCCGGAACACTGACCAGTTTTCCACCGTTGATCTTCCATTGATTTGGCTTACCATAATAATACCCCACTTTTGCGCCAATGCCAAGCCAATGCCATAGGTTATACCGGACTCCAACTGAAGGTGTAATAGAAAAATACTTGCTCTCCAGATTGACTCTGAAATCATTTTCTAATTTATCATTATTCCAAACATCATCCCAGCTTGTGCTGGATGCATTTTGTGATATTTTTATCTTGACATGAGAACGACCGATTGTGCCACCAAAATAAATTTCTGAATTATTAAAAGGGTGGTAAACTTTTTCGATTAATAAACCACCGCTGTTAAGTTTGAATTCTACTTCTCGGCTTAAATTCGGTTTATCAGGCAGAACATCATTGGTTACCAATTTACCTTGGCCTCCATATCCGCCAACTCTAATATTTTTGCCAAGAAAGACCCAGCCGCCAAATCCTCGCATATAGATTGTATTGTCAAGATGTTCATCAATACCAATCCTGCCAATATTAGTGTTGATCTGATCCAGATCCATATTATTTAGACCATAATCATTGAGAGCATCGAAATCCGTCGGTACAAATTCCCAGTGCCAACCTATAGCAGCACCATTAAAGAAACCATGTTTCCCTCTTTTTCTCTTATGAGGCCGATCCTCATCTCTGTATTCTAGTTCTTCACCAGGCTCGTCGGAGAAAAAATCTTTAACTTTAGGCTTAATAGTTTCCCAGGTCTCAAGCCAATCATCACTCTTCTTCTCTACCTGATAATCATCTTCAGTTTTCAGGGTATCAATTTCCCCTTCCTGTTCTTGTTTCTGTTCGGAAAACTTATCCTCTGCGACATTTCTGTCCTCTTGCTTTGTAGTATCCTGAACAAGAGCTGGAATATTAGGCTGATTGGCAAAGATTAATCCGCTTAATCCAAGAGCTAAGACTAAAATAATTTTATTCTTCATTTTGCTCTCCCTTTGCTTTATTTTGTATTTTCAATAATGAGCCTTCTTCCAATTGTTTGCTTATGATGTCATAAGGGGATACCACAATCTCCTCGCCTTGTTTTAAACCACTTATAATCTCGAAATCAGTGTCACTACTTATTCCGATCTTAACCGGCCTGACTACAGCTTTATATTTCGTTCCCGGACTAAACAATCCTCCACCTTGCTCTTCCTTCATCTCTTCTACGACAAAGACTACTTCTTTTTCTTCATTGTTCTCAGCTTGGGCTGTACTATCTTCTGGCAGGTCTCTGATAGTTAAAGCCTGAATAGGAATGGCTGGTACGTGTTCTTTTACATCGGTTATTATATCAACTGTAGCAGACATCCCGGGTCGAAATCTTTTATCGCTTTCAAGCACCTTGATAGCTACTTCAAAATTAGTGACCTGCTCCTGAGTTCCCTGATTCTGGACAGTTGCACTATGGGCGATCTCTTGCACTACTCCACTGAATTTTTCATTCGGTAGGGCATCTAATTCGATCTCACACGAATCACCAACATTAACATCGATAATATCAGTTTCATCTACCTCGGTCACCACTTCCATACGGGCCATATCAGAAACAATCAGGATAACATCCTGAGTAAACTGGGAACCCAGCGCCATTTCTCCAGCTTCCTTCTTCAAGTCTGTGATTATCCCATTAATAGGGGCTTCCAGACTCGTTTTATCCAGAGCATCTTCAGCCTGTTCTACAGACGCTCTGGCCTGCTTTAGCTGACTTTTTGCCATTTCCGCTTGAGCCTCTACTGCCTCGAGTTCAGCTTTTGAAATATGATTTTCTTCATAGAGTTCCTGTTTTCTTCTTAGCTCATTTAGTACTTTTTTAACGTTAGCTTCTTGCGATTTCATATTAGCCTGAGCGCTCCGGTACGAGGCTTCATATTGTTTACTGTCCAGATTGACCAGTTTCTGACCGGCTTCCACTTTTTCGCCCTCATTGACAAATATCTCCAAAATTTTAGCGCTCACTTTGGCACTAACTTTGACTTGCTGTGTAGGATTTAATGTTCCTGAAGCGGTAATTGTCTGCACCACCTTTTGATTCTTTATTTTCTGAGTTTCGACATCAAATACAGGTTGATCATTTTTATTTAAATTGGCAACAATTACAACACCTAGAACCAGGACAATAATTATTAAAATAATTAGTTTATTTCGATTACTCTTCTTCATTATTACTCCGTTATTATATAGTACCCAATATATATTTTAGATTGACTTCAGCTATTTTTGCCTCATACTTGGTTGAGATTAAATTGGACCTGGCCTGCGTTAAATTGGCCTGGGCATCAAGTACTTCCAGCATGGTCGCACTTTGTAAACGATACATTTCCCGGGCGGAACGTAGGTCTTCCTGAGCCGATTCCAGATTTAATTGATTGACTTCCAGCATCTCGTTATAGGTTTCGATTTCTTCAATAATATTTTTAACCTGTTTCCTGATTTCCAATTTTTTACTTTTGATCCTGGAACCATATTGTTTATAATTTATTTGAGCCTGCTGAATATTCGTTCTGGTGCTAAACCCCTGAAAAAGAGGAATGCTCAAATTCAAGCCAATACTGGTATTCCAGAACTTATCAAAATCACTATAAAGTCGATCAGCCTTACTACCACCTTTAGAATAGCTTAGACTGGTTGATAGGTTGGGCAACAGGTTACTCTGAGCAATATTATAGCGAAGTTGGGCATTCTTTCGTTGATGTTCGAGAGATTGCAATTCAATATTATTATCCATCGCTTTTTGTAGAGCGGATTCCTCTTCATATTGAGACGGAGTTTTATATTTCTTTTCGATAATTGAGAATTCATTATTTTCCACACCCATTAATCTGGCCAGCTCATTTTTTAAAGAAGTTATCTGGCTCTTTTGTTGAATGATATTGAGTTTATCATTACCTTCCTGAACTTTGGCCTTGAGATAATCTTTTTTTGCCACCTGACCTAATTCGTACATCTCTTTTGTTTTTTTCAACTGCTGCTGACTGGTTTTCAATGAGGACTCATAGACATTAAGCAATTTTTTTGCTTTGAGAATACTATAATACTGTTGAGTTATATAAGCCGTTAAATTTTGCCTGGTTTGCTTTTTAGAAACCAGGGCATTCGCATAACTATTTTTTGCCAATTTGATCTGATTCCACCAGCCGCCACCATCATAGAGAGTCTGGTTATAATTAATTCCAAAACCGTAATAATTACTTGAGGATTCGGGTTGAATTTGCTTAATACCACCAACATAATACTCTCTTTCACCTTGATTGCTATGGCTATAGTTTAAGCCCGTTGATAGACGGGGTAAGATACCACTATAGGAGCCTCTAATTCCGGATTCAGCCGACTTTACATCCAGTTTTGCGATTTGGAGGTCCGGATTGTTGGTCATGGCAGTTTCAACACATTTTTCCAGAGTGTATTTTTCCTGAGCTAATCCCAAATTAATTAAACATACTGTGAAAATAAGAAATTTCTTCATAATTGTCCTCAATTATAATTTAGAAAGGGCTAAAGCCTCCAACTGCACTGGCAATTATCGCGTAAGCAAGCCAGATTACAAAAACTACAGTGATTGCTTTCGATTGTTTTGATTTATAAAGGACACCCAGACCGATTCCAAGTAAAATTACTTTCCAGATAGCAAAAATATCAAAATGTTTTGCTAATCTGAATAAAAAAGTCTGGCTTTCAGGGAGTATACTGGCCAGCCCAGTATAAACTTTGACGGAATGTTTAGATACCATTAACGGCGTTTTTACAATGGTTGCTAAAATATTAATTAAAAACGTGTAGGATGTCATTGCAAACACCGGAACAAACTTACGATCGCCTCCCAGAAAAAAATTCCCTGCTAGCCACATAACCAGCCCCACGATCAATATCATGATAAAAGTAGAAACCGGGGTCATTACATATTGAATAGCCTTGTTTTGGCCCTCAATCCGCTCAATTGCATCCTCTTTTTGGGTGTCACTCAAACGTTCACTTTTTTCAATTCTTTCCTTCGCCATATCAGTACCAATCGGAGATATATAGGGGATAGTAATCCAGGCAGCTATAGTAATTAACAAAATTGGTATAATAATATCCCACCAATTAGCCTTTTTGGATACTGATTCAAAAGTTTTTGATGGTGACCAAATTGCTGATATGACTTTACTTACCAAACTTAATTCCTTCTTTTCTGCTTGTTCATTCATTGTTCTGTCCTCCTCTTTGATTAATTAATCTCCAAAAAGTTGTCATATTATTTGAATTTTTTAATAATTTTTTCCCGAAAATCATCAGCATGCTTCACCATATACTGATAAGCTGCCTGGTGATCATTGGGTATATCGCCATCTAAAATTGCATTTTCAATCTTGCTCTTAATATAACCAATAGCAGGTCCAGGGTCAAGGTCAAAATAATCCATTATTTCATCACCCCGAACCGGAGACTGGAATTTTCTGAGTTTATCTCTCTCTTTTACCTCTTCTATACGTTTCTCTACTCTTTTAAAATTATTCAGATAACGCTGTACTCGATCAGGATTCGAAGAAGTTATATCCGCTTTACATAAAATCATAAGATCATCCAGATCATCCTCAATCTCAACCAACAGTCTTCTGACAGCACTATCGGTTACTCCCTCTTTTGCCAGAGCAATAGGCCGTAAATGCAGCCGTGTCAATTTTATAGCATAATCCCGAACTTTATTAGGGAGCTTCATTTGTTTGCAAAGCCTCTTTATCATTTCTGGACCGAGTAATTCATGACCATGAAAAGTCCAACCTTTGCCTTTTACAAATTCCTTTGTCTGGGGTTTGGCAATATCGTGAACCAGCGCTGTAAACCGTAATTTAAAACTTCGGCTCTCTTCGGCAACATTATCAAGGACCTGCATAGTATGGTAAAATACATCTTTATGATGATATTCACCCTTTTGATCAACTCCCTTCATTTTGTCAATATCCGGTAAAATTATTTCCAGTAGCCCACATTTATCTAGCAGATAAAAGCCCTGAGAAGGCTTTCTTCGAGTCATAATAATTTTAACTAATTCTTCAGTAATTCTCTCCTGCGAAATAATTTTAATTCTCTCTTTCACTTCTGATATCGAATGAAAGGTGAGATCGTCAATATAAAATCCCAACTGTGTTGCGAATCGGATTGCTCTCAACATCCTGAGAGGATCTTCAGAAAAAGTCTCGATAGGGTCGAGAGGTGTCTTGATTATACCATTATTCAGATCCTGTAACCCATTATAAAAATCTATTAGTTGATACATGTTGCCACTATTTAAAGGCATTGCCAGGGCGTTAATTGTAAAGTCTCTCCTTTTTAAGTCATCTTCTAGATTCCCGATTTCAACTTCAGGTTTCCTTGAATCATCCTCGTATTTTTCTGAGCGAGCTGTAGCCACTTCTATTGTAAAATTATTATATGGTAGCAAAGCTGTTCCAAATTTCTCATATTTAACCACTCGTTTAATATCAAGATGAGCTGCCAATTGTTCAGCAAATTCAATTCCGCTTCCGATAACAGTTATATCAATATCAGTAGTATCTCTACCAAGAAGGCGGTCTCTTATTACTCCACCGACGAGATAGGTTTCGGTTTTAGTTTTATCAGCAATTTTAGATATTTTTGTGATAATCTTAGTTATTTGATCATTTTCAGGGAATAAAGATTTAATATCAGACACGTCTTACTCTATTTTTTAGCCTTCATAGATAATTCAAAATATTGAGTAATTTAAAAACTATCTATCACAGTTAAAATAGCTTTTCTATCCTGATTATTCTCGCTTATAAATAATATAATATCTACTTAAATTTGATTTATAGCGATTTGCAAAAGTTTGTCTGATGTAGCATAACTATCCTTAGTTGTGGATTTTCCTGAAGCCTTCAATAGGCTGAAGGAAAAATAGATTTCAATAGTATTTATGATAAATTATATCTACTATTTTATTAGACAACTTATATGAAAATCGCTATAAAGAAGAGTGAGCCCCAGAAGTGAGATAAATAATTATATGGTTCCTTCGCACTATTAGTGGGTAATTAATTTCTCAATTTTTCATAAGCAGGGTTTACTTTATTAAATTTCAGATCATCTGTTAATAAAAAGCAACTATTCTAAGATAGTCAAATGTCTGAAAATCATTAATTTTCTCCAAAGGAGAAATATAGCTCAGCCCAGGGCAGCGCCCTGGGTTATAGAATTATCACAGGACGGAGCCCTGAAGGGGCTCTATAAAATCTATCATATTAATCCCAAACATGTCGCTAATCATAATTAAAACCATATTTTTATGGCGCTACAATTTAAAGTTTTCATTATGCCCGCGATGTTTTTATGTAATTCCTCTTCAATATCCGGTTGGAGTATATTTTTACGGTTTTTGGTGCTAAAAAATATGGGCAGATATACTTTGCAGGCTTTGGGGTGTTTTTTCCTTTATTATTGCTTTATCAATTATGCTTCCTTTTCAGGGAAAATTCATCACCAATACTTGATACCCAGGGCGCTGCCCTGGGCTAGGCTATTATTCCCCCGTTGGGGAATCCCTTAATTATTGTCTCCTAAAATAAATCATTGCCTTGGACAAGATTCAGGGAGTGTTTCTTCTTAAAATTTGCCTGTAAAGACAGAATATAATATATAAAATAGTCCGGGGTGCAAGTAACTATCAATTGGAAATCTTTTACACATAAATAAACATAGATTTCTATTTAACCTGTTATACTCCTTTTATTATTTTTTTAAAAAAGAGTATAACAATTATCTGTAAATTTGAAAAGCTTTATCTCTATTTACCCACTCTTTCTGTGAAAGAACCAATTATATTTTAAATTAAGAGCCTCTTAAAACTTTAGACTCATCTTTAACATTTTTCAGAACCGCCCCATCCCCTAAAGTTTTTGTTTAAAATTCCCCAAAATACAATTAATTTACCAGACCATGAGTCCACTTAAAGAAACAAGGTTCCTATATATATGTCATGATGAATACAGTCGAATCAAGGACTAGAGAAGTGGTAGGAAATTATTCAACTTTATTCAGGATGACTGTTCTATATCTCTTGTGATATAAACTCAGACAATTCTTTAATAATATAATTCGGAAGAGGTCAAAATGGAGTTGCTAAATAAATTTGAAAAAAATATTAAAACCCAGGACTATTCCAGTAAAACCGAGATAGACGGAGTTGAAATTGTATCTCTTAAAAGATTAAATGATGAGACCGGATCTTTAACAGAGTTGCTTAGATTGAATGCGGGATCTGTTGAAAATATTCCCGCTTTTCAGCTTGAGCAAATTAATTTCAGCGAAATAGATGGCGGGATGATAAAGGCCTTTCACGTTCATAAAAAACAGACAGATCTTTGGTATGTGCCTCCCGGACATAAAATTCTTTTGCTTCTGGTCGATCTTCGTAAAAATTCAGCCACCCAGGAAAACATAATGCGCATAGTTCTCGGTGATGGCAATTCCAGACTTATAGTAATTCCACCTGGCATCGCCCATGGCTGTAAAAACCTCTACCAAGATAAGGGCGAGATAATTTACTTTGTTAATAATAAGTTTGACCCTGAACCAGAAAATTGTGATGAATGGCGCCTCTCATGGGATGCTTTTGGGGAAGAAGTCTGGACGTTAAGTAAAGAATAATAATTATAAAAAATTGCAAGCCAATTCAAAAGTTCCTACAGATTGATATCTTTTCTTATTCCATATTTATCTATTTTCTTGTAAAAATTTTTTCTTGTAATCCCGTATAAACGAGCTGCTTTACTAATATTGCCGTTTGCTTCTAGAATAGATTTAAGAACCAATTTTTTATCCAATTTTTCATTAACCTGATTAAGCGCTTCTTTATATGAATCGTAATCACTGGCTATTCTATCAATATCACCCAGACAGCTCAAAGGATCTTGTGAAGTATCATTTATCAGATCGATGTCTTGCTTACTGATTATCTCATTAGCTTTAAGCATACTTCTTCTGATCACATTTCTAAGTTCACGAATATTACCAGGCCATTGATAGCTCATCAATTTTTTGATTCCATCTTTTGATATATCTTTGATCTCGGTATTAAGTTCCTGATTTTCTTCTTCAATGAATTTTTTAGCTAAATAGGGAATTGCTTCCGGTCTTTTTCTCAAAGGTGGAATATATATTACAAATTCAGACAAACGATAAAAGAGGTCTTGCCGAAATTCACCCTGCCTAACCGATTCACTCAGATCCACATTAGTTGCACTTATTATCCTGACATCTACTTCTTGAGTCTCTTTTGAACCCAAAAGAGATACAGTCTTTTGTTCTACTGCTCTTAATAATCTTCTCTGGTGTTGAATTGGTAAATTACCAACTTCATCCAGATACAATGAGCCTTGATTGGCTGCTACAAATTTACCGCATCTTTTTTTATGAGCTCCGGTAAAAGCCCCTTTTTCATAGCCAAACAGTTCACTTTCAATTAAATTCTCCGGAATTGCTCCACAATCCACAGTAACGAAAGGTTTATCCGCCCTATCACTTCTTTGATGGATTAAATTTGCTACGACCTCTTTTCCTGAGCCTGTTTCTCCCTGAATCAAGATACTCAAGGCCGTATTGGCTACTCTATCAACCTGTTTAATCACCTCTTTCATAGAATCGCTTTTCGCTATGATTTCCTTACCATCTATGCTGAGATTGAAGCTTTTTTTGAGTTTCCTAATTTCAGTTTTATATTGGATACTTTCTACTGCCCTCTTAACAGTAATAATAAGAACATCCCGATCAAATGGTTTTTCTATAAAATCATAGGCACCTTTTTTCATAGCCTTTACTGCACTTTCAACATCTCCGTGCGCAGTGATGACAACTACTTCCAGACTGGAATTCATTTTATCCTCAATTTTGTCCATAATTTCCCAGCCATCTATATCGGGTAGCCTCAAATCAAGGATTACACAATCCGGTTCATTTTGATCTATTTTTTTTAGTCCCTCTTGCCCCCGGCTTGCCTTATCAGTTTGGTAGCCTTCAAAAGAAAGTATATCCGCAACATTATTCATAACATCAATATTATCATCGATAACTAGAATCGAACTCAATCTTCCTCCTCATTTATTAACTATTGGTAATTTCACACTTGCGTTTGTCCCCTGTCCTGCTGTACTTGTTATTTCCAGACTTCCATCATGACTGTTAATTATCTCCTGAACTACAGAGAGCCCAATTCCAAAGCCTTTTACTTTTGTAGTATAGAAAGGATCAAATATTTTCCCTTTCTCAGATTCTCCAATCCCTTGACCATTATCCTCAATATCAATTTGAATTGTCTGGTTAACCCTTTTAGCATGAATAGCAATCGTACCTTCCTCTTCAATCGCATCAAAGGCATTGTTGATCAAATTTTTAAATGCTTGCAAAATTTTAAAAAGATCCAAGGAAAGAGTTGTTTCTGTGACTTGAAAATCAGTTTCTATGTTTATTCTTTCAAAATTTTCTGCTTTACTTTCAGCATAATTTCTGATCTCTTCAAGGACCATTGCCAGATTATTATCTTCTAATTGCATGCCTCCTCGATGAGTATAACTATAAAGCTCCTGTACAACTTTATTACATATATCTACATTATTATTGATCATTTCCATCTTTTCCAACATCTTCTCTAAATTGGAGTCTTCAGAACTATTCTCAAACATATATTTTAAAATCTGGACTGAACTTTTTATACTTGCCAGCGGATTTTTGATTTCATGGGCTAATTGCAAAGTTAATTTACGCAAATCCTCCCTTTTCTTTTTCTCAGTAGCGACCAATTCCTTTTCCGCCATCTTTCTATAATCAATCTCTTGTTTCAATTTTAAATTTGCTTCATGCAGGTCTTCGGTTCTTTTATCTACAAGTTTTTC
Source organism: Fidelibacterota bacterium (assembly GCA_021735285.1). Lineage (GTDB taxonomy): Bacteria > Fidelibacterota > UBA2242 > UBA2242 > JAFGTP01 > JAIPHI01. The sequence continues at coordinate 10,447 of JAIPHI010000034.1, forward strand.
TAATTTTTCCTGATTATTTTTCAGAACCTGTTCGGCTTCCTTTTGATAAGTAATATCTCTGATGAAAGCAGCTGCTGTTGAGGATTCATCTTCCATATAATTAATAGGATAGATTGAGATATTGTAATAATTATTCTTGACCTCTATCTCAAAATTTTCAGGGTTTTGTTTATTTATACTATTCTGCAATCTAATTTCCACTTTTTGAAGAATTGGATTGGATAAATAGCTCCTAAGATTCTGGCCAATTAAGTTTTCCTTATCTCTATTTAGAAGTTTTGCAAAAGATTCATTACATAATAATATATTCCCATCTTCATTTAATAGTAAAGAAGGTTCTTTAGGTGCATTTACAAGACTTTTCGATGTTTTTTCACTCTTAATTAAATCTTTTTCTATTTTATTCTTCTGATAAGCATTTGTTAAAAGATTAGAAACAGTTCTTATTAGATTTTTTTCTGTAGAATGCCAATCATGGTTCTGCTCAATATTGCCTACAAGCAATACTCCGATAAGACTATCATCTATATAGATAGGAGAGGCTAAAAATGAATTGATCTGTGTAGCTTTAAATTCTTTTGGAATATCTTCTGGCAATTGATTAAGATCTGAAATTTCAATCAGACCCTTAGATTGAAAAGTTTCTCGAAAAAAGTTACCCATCTTTCCTGACAGAACTCGACTCTCTTTTGCCAGCTCCGGAATACTATCACCAGTTTTGATATAGCTTATTTCAAAATGTCTTTTATTATCCACTTTTTCATAAATATTTACCAGCTCAGATTGTATATATTGCTGAATCAGATCAAGAGTCTGATTGATTTTTTTACGAAAGTCCCGCATTGTATTAAAAAGCATTGAAATTTCAGTAATGATTCCCTGTTGTTTTAAATTATTCTTAATGTCCTTCCTACTTTTATGAAGTGCTCTTTGGATCCGTTTTCTTTCTTCTATTTCTTCTCTTAATTTTTGATTTGCATTTAATAGTTGTCTGGTTCGTTCATCGACTCTCTCTTCCAGCTTATCATGGGCAGCCTGCAATTCGTTTTTCTTTTGATTGAGTTCTTCCGTTCTTATTCTAACCTTTCTATCAAGAATCTTCTTTTGGGCTTGAATAGTTTTTGTTCTATATCTAATTGCAGCCACAATAAGAAAAATTAGCAACGCCGATGACAAAACTATAAACTTAGTAGTTTTCCAAAAGGGCGGTGTAATAATTATTCTTACAGACTGACCGCTAGCCCAGTGACCAAAAGCATCCCTGCCTTTTGTCTTTAATATGTATTCCCCTGGCGGTACATTTGAGAATGCAAAATTTTTATCCCTGGTTTTGATCCATTTTTTATTATATCCTACGAGCTTATATGCAAGCTGGTTTTTGTCAGGTATATGGTAACTAAAGATATTATAATCAAATGTAAATTTATAATCTTTGTAAGACAATTTTATTCTATCAAGTAAAGGAAATTTCCTAGCAAAACTGGTGTCTTCACCAACAATTGACATTCCGGATATATACACTTTTGGTGGTTTAAAATTTGGAGCTACATCTTTTGGTTTAAATTTATCAATCCCATTCGCTCCGCCAATATAAATATAATTGTCTTTTGAAAAAAGAAGAGTATTTTCTTCAATAATTATATTATTTACAGCGCTACTATCAGAATAATAATTATCTGCTCCCTGATAGAAATATCTAAAATTATACTGCTCAGAATAATTTGTAAAAGATTGATTATCAGAGTCAAACTTCACCATCCCAACATTAGTGCTCAGCCAGTAGTTAACAGAATCGACCTTGATAATATCCAGAACATTATTAGAGAGTAATCCATCCTTAACATTATAATGAATAAAACTATTTTCAGCATCATTATAATTATATAAACCTTTCCTGGTACAGATCCAAACATTTGCGGAATCTTCATAGAATATATTATTAATTTTCAAACCCATATAGCTGATTTTTTCACTTTTCGGCTTTTCTTCCAGATCAAGTTTAAGCAAACCATGACTGTATAGACCAGCCCAGATATTACCTTTTTGGTCGCTTTCTAAACAACCAAAATTTAAATAGCCCCGCGACATTTGAATCAAATCGGAATAATCCCCCGTCACCTTACTAAACTTTTCTGCTAATGTGTTAAATTTAATCAGACCAGAACCAAGCGTACCTAATAAAAAAATATGGGGCTTTATTTGAGCAACAGCTTTAACATAAGTTCTTCTGCTGTATTTTAAGCTGTCCGGGATATCATATATTTTTGTCCGATAATCATCTCTCCTTATTCTAATTAAATATCCGTCTCCCCCTGCCCATATATATTTTTTGTCATCTTGAAAAAAACTAAATATTTTATCGTAAGTCTTTTTATAACCATGTTTGGGATTAATATCTTTCAGTGTAATATATTTATGACTTTCGGGATTATAAATAGTAATTCCATTTTTATTAGTACCAATCCAAATATTGCCCCGATTATCTTCAAATAACACTTTAATATGGTTACCTGACAAACCATGGTTTTCCTTGCTTACATGTTGGACTCTACTCACCATTTTACTTTTGTACAAACCGGAGACTGCCGATCCAACCCAAATAGTTCCGGAGTAGCTGCGATAAATATCAAAGATCGGGGGTACAGCATTTAAATTATATATTCCATTAGCTTCGTCCGATTGGCGCAGAACATCAGTCTTAAGATTGTATAGAAAAATATTCTGGGTCAACACACTAATCCAAATATTCCCATTCATACCTTTACAAATATCCCATATCCGATGCGGCTTATCCTTGTATGGCAATTCGATTTTTCTACCCGGTTTATTATGAGTAGTATTAAAAATTCTCATCCTGCTTTCAAGCCCTACCAGCAATGTTTGATCATCATATTTTTCTAAACAGTAACAGGATTCCGATGTAAATTGCTCGGTTACTTGTCTCTTTCTCAAATCAAATAGCTGGAGACCCTGATCAGTTGCTATGTATAATTTGTTTTGTAAATAATAAGTATCTCTGATATGCGAATCAATATTGGTTCTATAGGCAATAGATTCTGTTTCTTTATTATATATTGTTATTTCACCACGATCACTGGATATTATTAAATTGTTTCTATCATCCTCTGTAATATAACTATAATTACCTTTAATTTTGGGCAATTCAATATTCAAAAACTGTTCAGTTTCCGGAATATATTTTTCAAAAGAACGCTTTGTAAGAACCCAGATGTCTCCCTTTTTGTCAACATATATACTTGAAATACGATCATCTTTTAGCCCTCCCGGCTCAAGGCTTTGATCAAAGTGAATTACTTCGTGTCCATCATATTTAAATAATCCATCTATAGTCCCAAACCACATATACCCTATACTATCCTGAGTAATAGTAAATATTCTCTCTTTAATAATAGTATTATCAAGGTCTAGTCTCCTGAACCAATAGGAGTCCTGATAACTATGACCCAATAATAATGACAAGTTTAATAGTATATAGATAATATACTTTTTCATTATAAAAACCGAGTTTTAGCTTAATTAATTACTCTTTTTCAATAATTTTATACAATTTATCGCTACGACGCAATTTCTCTTCTACAGGTATAGTAAAGGCAACTCCCTGCGGAACATTTTGAGTAGCTTCGTCATCAATTCTAACTTCATCGATATCTAATTCTATAACGCCTGTCGTAGGACCTATAATTAGTGCATTATCTTCCTTTGCCAGAGAAGCAGCTTCAGAATAGAATTCTCCTACCTGAATTTTATCATAGTAGTTAGTCACCGGACCTACATATACTTTCTTCCGGGTTGCCTGAGAACCGTATTTATGAGTCCATTCGCCCAGCTTTTGTCCCAGATAATAACCATCCCAAAAACCTCGATTGAATACTGATTTTAATTTATCCTTCCATTGGGCGATTTTCTCTTCATTATAAGTGCCATCAAAATAGGAGTCAACTGCCTCCCGATAACATTCCACAACTGTCTTCACATATTCAGGAGATCGCGCTCTACCTTCAATTTTTAAAACAGAGACTCCAGCGTCAAGGATCTTGTTTATAAAATGAATAGTACACAGATCTTTCGGTGACATTATATTTTCATTATCTATCTCCAGTTCCTTGCCGTTTTCTTTATCTGTGACTATATAAGCACGGCGGCAGACCTGGAGGCAAGCGCCTCTATTCGCAGAACGATTATATTGGTGCAAACTGAGATAACACTTACCGGAAATCGCCATACAGAGAGCACCATGGACAAACATCTCTACCCTGACCCTTGCACCCGAGGGGCCTCTTATCTCTCCTCTTTCAATCTTCTCTGTTATCTCACCAACCTGTTTCAAATTTAGCTCCCTAGCCAAAACAACTACATCAGCAAAGTTAGAATAAAATTTAACTGCTTCTATATTACTGATGTTTGCCTGGGTTGACATATGGATTTCCAGACCTTGTTGGCGAGCATACTGCATAACCGCCAGATCACTGGCAATAATAGCATTAATCCCGGCTTTTTTCGCAGCTGTTATGATTTCCTGCATCAGTCCAATATCTTCATTATATATAACTGTGTTAAGCGTTAAATAAGATTTGACTGAATTTTTTTGGCTAATGTTAACTATCTTGTTTAGATCCGAAATAGTAAAATTTTTCGAAGATTGGGATCGCATATTGAGATTTTCAATCCCAAAATAGACTGAATCAGCATTTGCATTAATAGCTGCATGCAAAGCAGCATACGATCCGACCGGTGCCATAATTTCTATTTTATCAGGTTTTTGCATGCGAAAAATTACCTTTATTAATCGAATTATGCAATCAAACTCCCAATCAAATAATAGAGAATCCGACCGGATATCAACATTTATCGCTTGGTTTCCAGATTATTGAACAGGTTTTATATATTCAATTCCAAAGGTACAGTATATAGGGAGTTGAGGGATTATCGTTTACTACTAATTCAGGAGCCTTCAACTTAAAACCAATGTTTTGACTTTACATTTTTTAAATTATTAAACACTAACGAAAATTAATTTTAACACAAAATCATGAAATTATTAATCAAAAACTACAGTCTTATTTTTATAAACCAAAATCCTCTGTTCACAATGGTAGTTAAAAGCTTGAACGAGAACCAGTCTTTCCAGATCCCGGCCCTTATATTTTAAATCTTCAATTGTATCCTTATGAGAAATCCGAACCACATCCTGTTCAATAATTGGGCCTTCATCAAGTTTCTCAGTTACATAATGGCTGGTAGCCCCAATGATCTTGACCCCTCTTTTATAGGCCTGTTCATAGGGATTGCCACCAATAAATGCCGGAAGAAATGAGTGGTGAATATTGATAATTCTATTATGATATGCATCCACAAAATCAGATGATAAGATTTGCATATAACGAGCTAATACTATAAAATCTATCTCATGCTCTTCCATCAAATCTAATTCTTTCTGCTCTTGCTCTTTTTTATTATTTTTATTAATGGGGAAAACGTGATAAGATATTCCATACTCTTCAGCCAGACTCTCCAGGTCCGGATGGTTAGAAATGATAAGAGGTATTTCTACGTTAAATTCGCCCAAACTATAGCGCCACAGAATTTCTTGAAGGCAATGTGCATATTTAGATACAAAAATAGCAGCCTTTGGTTTTTCTTCAAGAAAGTGAATATCCCATTTAGCATGAAATTCCTTTGCCAGAGGCATAAAAGCTTGCTCTAACTCCGAAGCCGGAATAGTAAAATCCTTCATATCCCATGAGATTCTGGTAAAAAATATATTCTCTTCAATATCTACGTGTTCATCCAGATCGAGAATATTCCCTCCCCGCTCAAAAATAAAATGTGATATCCGTGCTACTATCCCAACTCTATCCGGGCAGGATAATAAAAGAACTGCAGTCAAATTTTTATCAGACACAATATACTTCCTCCAATTATCGGTTTACATTATTCATCAAGCAATTTTCGTAGTATTTCCTGGGTTTCCTGGGGATTTGCTTTACCTTTTGTTTTTTTCATCACCTGTCCCATAAAGAAACCAAAAAGTTTTTTCTCTCCTTCGCGATACCTTGCGGCTTCGTCAGAATTTTCCTCTAGCACCGCTTCAATAATACCGGCAAGCTGATCAGAGCCGCTCATTTGCGCCAGCCCTTCTTCTTCAACAATTTCTGCCGGAGAGACATCATTCTGGAGCATTTTATTAAATACTTTTTTCGCACTATTAGCATTGATTTTATCGTCTTTTAGAAGAATTAGAAGCTGACCAAATCTTTTTTCTGAGATAGCAAAGTCAGTTATATTGATATTTTCTTCTTTTAGCACTCTTAGAACTTCATTTTGTAACCATTTACTGGTCAGGACAGGTGCTTCTGAAATCTCAACAGTATTCTCATAATAATTTGCAATGTTATGATCACTGATCAGGAGGTCAATGTCATAATCTCTTAATTCATATTCTTTTTTAAATCTTTTGTGTTTTTCATCAGGAAGTTCAGCAATGTCTTCCTTAATCTTATGCAGCCATTTTTGGTCAACTTCAAGAGCTACCAGGTCAGGTTCGGGAAAATAACGATAATCCTCAGATTCCTCCTTACCTCGCATAGGACGGGCTTCTTCTCTTCTATCATCCCAAAGTAAGGTTTGTTGAACAACTTTACCTCCCTCCTCTAGTAATTTAGACTGTCTTTTTATCTCAAATTCAAGCGCTTTTTTTACTCCACTAAAGGAATTCATATTTTTCATCTCTGTTCTAATACCAAACTCTCGCTCTCCCTTTTTGCGAACAGAGATATTAGCATCACAACGAAGACTGCCCTGCTCCATATTACAATCACTTATTTCCAGATATTCCAAAGTCAGTTTTAATTTCCGAAGATATTGATAAGCTTCTTCAGGTGAACGAATATCAGGCTCAGAAACTATCTCAATCAAAGGTACTCCACACCGATTAAAATCAAGATAAGTATCTTCATCACTCTCAACCCCGTGAATAGATTTACCTGAGTCCTCTTCCAGGTGAATCCGGGTAATACCTATCGCCTTTTCTCCGTTTTCACTCTCAATCATCAACTTTCCGGAATAACAAAGTGGTTGTTTATATTGGGATATTTGATAACCTTTTGGCAGATCCGGATAAAAATAATTTTTCCTGGCAAAACGGCAAAAATCAGCAATTTCACAATTAGTGGCCAGTCCGGCTTTTATACCAAACTCAACAGCCTTTTTATTAAGAACTGGGAGGGTACCCGGATATCCGAGACAAATTGGACAGGTATGAATATTCGGAGCATCTCCGTATTTATTTTTACACTTGCAAAACATTTTAGATTGAGTCTGTAATTGGACATGTACTTCCAAACCAATTACCGGTTCATAAACTTCCGCCATATTTTACTCTCTATTTATGATTATAAACTTGCAAATAATCTCATTAGATATAACCATTAAATTTGAGAGTTAAACTGTAAATTGCAAGAAAATTCTGATAATAAAACCTTTTGACAATATTTTATCAGTAAGTTTGCATTTGGACTAATCATAAAATAAGTTTATAAGAACAATAATAAAAAGGAAATAGAATGCATTCAGAACCAAAAATATATGAAACATTTGACCACACAGCTGATCTTGGCATTAAAGTTACTGCTAAAAATATAACAGGTCTCTTTTTCAACTCTGCTCAAACTCTTAATGACTTATTAGTCGATGATGTGCCGGTAGTAGCAAAATCTGATGAACAGATTGAAATTAATGCACCCGATCAAGAAATGCTTCTCCATGATTTTCTGGCCGAATTACTATCTCTATTCTGGTCAGATAACCAGTTGATTACTAAGATTAAAATTCTAGAGTTGACAAATACACATTT
>JAIPHI010000035.1 GCA_021735285.1 Fidelibacterota bacterium
CTCTGGTGTAAAGACTTTTACTATCCTCTTCATTCTTCTTAGCAAAAAGAAAATAGTATATCAACCAGACTATAATTAATAATATAATGATGGCCGGAATAATTATATTTATCCCCATAATATTTCCTGCTTTTATAACTTATTCGTTTTCAATTTCTTTTAATTCTTTGTTACGAAGTAAATTCAGTTCTTTTTTCTGCTTTTCATATTCCTTCGTAACCACGCGCAGTTTATTTTTTGTCTTTAAAAGCTGAATGCCAGAAAAGAGCATACCAAGGATAGTTCCCAGGATAAAAGCGATTGTCACCACAACAATCATTTCTGTGCTTACAACATTTTCGCTTGAGAAAAATTGAATCTCTACTGGCTGTCCAATATTTTGTACAATAAATAGTACCAACAAAATAAGGAGGAGGAAAAACAAGATCACCTTTATAATTTTCATAATACCTCCAAGGAATAGATTATTTTAATTAATCTTCAGATTTAGCGGGTATTTCGCCAAAAAGCGAAACTCCTGCTGTTCCGATAATTTTTACATCCATGAATTCACCAATATTTCCCTGACCTGCTTTCAGGATAACCAGTTTATCGGATTCGGTTCGCCCTACCAATTCATCCTCTCTCTTCTTACTTGTGCCTTCGATCAGCACTTCTATTCGTTCACCTACTAATTCTTGATTTTTCTTTTGAGTGGCTGTATGTTGTTTTTTGATAATTTTTTGGAGCCTTGCGTTTTTAGTATCGTAAGGGATGTTATCTTCAAGATGTTTGGCTGCAGAAGTTCCGGGCCGAGGAGAATATTGAAACATAAAAGCATTATCAAATCCGACCTGATCCATAACATCCAGGGTATCTTTAAAATCCTCATCCGTTTCTCCAGGAAAACCAACAATAATATCAGTGGTCAGGGCAATATCCGGCAAAATTGATTTAATTTTATTCACAAGTTCTAGATAATCTTCTTTAGTATAGGTTCTATTCATGGCTGAAAGAATTTTAGAAGAACCCGATTGTAAAGGCAAATGGATATGATTACAAATATTATCATATTTCTTCATAACTTCAAGCATTCTGTCAGTAAAATCTTTTGGATGGGGAGACATAAAACGAATTCTTCTGATCTCATCTACTTGCGCTACGCCCTCTAAAACATCCGGGAATCGATAGTCTTTATATTTATAAGCATTAACATTTTGTCCTAGTAAAGTTATTTGAGGAATGCTTTGATACGCTATTTCACGCGCCTCATTTATTATTGATTCAAAGGGCCGGCTGCGCTCTCTTCCGCGGGTAAAGGGGACAATGCAATAGGAACAAAATTGATTACAACCACGCATGATTGATATCCAGGCATTAAGTCCTTCTTGTCTTTTAGGCTCTATATTATCATATAGTTCTTGATTGGATAATTCTGTATTGCTGATTGGATATTGATTCTCGGATAAAACTTTTTTTAGCTCTCTATAGGAATCAGGACCCATTATTATATCTATGAAGGGATATTTTTCAAGAAGTTGATCTTGCTTTCGAGCAGGAACGCAGCCTAGCAAGCCCAGCATAACTTCCGGATCTTTTTTATAACCTTTATATTGTGATAAACGGGCCAAAGCTCTTTTTTCTGCATTTTCTCTTACTGCACAGGAATTAACGAGGATAATATCCGCTTCTTTAGGATCTTCAGTTCTGATCAAACCGGAGTTTTCTAGAATTGAAGCGACTACCTCTGAGTCGGCTTCGTTCATCTGACATCCATAGGTTTCAAGATAATATTTCATATATACTCAATGTATTGCATCAAATTTGCAATATTTAAGTTAAGGATATTAAAATTTTTATTAAAGAAAATATTTATTGGTGTTTAAAATAAGGATTGGAATAAATTAGTCCAGATAACCCTGAAAATAATATTTTGCAGGATTTTTCTTCAAACCGTACCGGCGAACTTCATAATGTAAATGCGGTCCTGTACTGCGCCCGGTGGACCCAATTTTTCCTATAATTTGTCCTCTCTTAACTTCATCTCCGGGTTCTACATTGTAGCTATGAAGATGCGCATAAACAGTTGTATATCCATTGCCGTGATCAATATAAACAAGTCTGCCATAAGAATGGCTATAGCGTGTTTTACGGACGACTCCGTCTGCAGTTACCATGACCGGCGTGCCACTAGGCGCTGCATAATCAAGTCCCCAATGAAATCTTCTTTCATTAGTGAAAGGATCATGACGATAGCCAAAACCATCACTAATATAAGCTGATCTATTGACAGGCCGGATCGAGGGAGTAGATTTTATTTTATCTGAATATTTTTGAAAGGATTTGTAAATTTTATTATAACTAATTTTTTCGAGCTTAATTTTCCGCTCTAATCTATTTAAATCTCTCATAAGAGTTGAAATCTCAAGCGAATCACTGGGTAACAATTTATCCATTGCTTGCGTTTTTTGGATTATTTTTCCACCTATACCAATTTTATTAATGTCTTTGTCAATAGATGGAAGATTAATATAGGATCTCAAAGCCTGATCTTTCTTCTCCAGTTTGGAAATATTAGATTCCATTTGATTAATTTTGCTTTGAGCTTGCTTTACTGTTGCTGCGAGTTTTGAATTGTCCTGTTTGACTTTTGATAAGCGTGCTTTATATAAATAGTCCATAAAAAATTTGGCACCAAAAAGACTTAATGTTACAATTATAAGTAATAGGAGACCAGCAAATGTTAGTATTTTTTTTGTATTTAATTCTATGATGTGGTGGTCATCAGTGTCATTCAGAAAAAAATATTTTTTCACCTTCCCCCCGCATTAATTCAGCAACACTTCTGTTAATTTAGAAATAAATGATTTAATTAGAAAGTATAAATTTTATTTTCTGTCGAATACGTTATAAATATCGTTGCAAATGTGAGATTCTAGAGATATGACGGAGCTTTCTCAGAGCCCGCTCTTTAATTTGTCTGATTCTTTCTCTAGTTAGGTCGAACACCTCGCCAATTTCTTCCAGAGTAGAGGGGCGTTCCCTGTCAATTCCAAAGTACAATTTGAGAATTTTTTTCTCTCTCTTGTCCAGTGTATTCAGAGCATGATCCAATTCCTGCCTAAAGGACCTATCGTGTTGAATCCTTTGTGGAGAATTACTTTCTCCAGTAGGGATAATATCTTTTAGGGTGTTTGAACTTTCATCATCTATCGGTGCGTCAATACTCATGGTTCGATTGTTATACTGGTGAAGAGTCGATTTTTTAATATCCTCTGATTCCATGATATCGGTCAGTTCTTTTGCCGTGGGTTCTCTTTCAAAATCTTTTGTGAATTGGGCTGATACTTTGGATATTTTATTAATATCACCGACCACATTTAAGGGCAGTCTGATAAGCCTGGAGTGTTCAGATATCGCTTGCAGGATTGTTTGTCGGATCCACCATACCGCATAGCTGATGAACTTAAAACCTTTGGTTTCATCAAATCTTTTGGCAGCTTTAATCAAACCAATATTTCCTTCGTTGATGAGATCACCGAGGGATAAATTGTGACCTTGATACTTTTTTGCGACAGAGACAACAAATCTTAAATTGGCCCGTAAGAGTTTGTCAAGTGCTTCGGAATCACCTGCCTTTACTTTTTTGACCACCTCGACTTCTTCTTCCGGACTAAGGGGCTTCTCATCTCCAATTTCTTTAAAATATTGTTTTAGAATATGGTTATAATCATTTGCTGGAGACATATTTATATACCGGTAGTTTTATAACGTTTTAATATTCAGTTAAGTCTTATCAACGATTCTATATCTATTTTTCCTCTGATTTTTTATCTGGTTCTGTATCTTTGGCTTCTGCTTCAGATTCTTCTTCTTTCGGTTCTTCCTCTTCTTGCCCGGCTTTAGCTTTTTCAGTCTTTATTTTTTCTAGTTTTGCATCTTTTGCTTTTAATTTTTTATCGAGTTCATGAATCTCTTCAATTAGTGCTTTGATCTCTTCGTTACCAGAAACATCTTTACCTTCATTCAGCAGGTCAAAGGTTTTTTGACCGATTTTATTTAGTACTTTATCCTTGTTCTTTTTCAGCTGAATCTTGTCCAGTTTAATTCTACCAATTCTTGACATTTGCTCAGCTTTCTCAGATGCTTCTTTGGTAAACTCACCGGCTTTATCTGCAGCTTTGGTAACAAAATCTTCCATTCTATTTCTAATTTTTTCCCAATCAATTGCCATAATTTCACCTCCTTAAATTTGTTGTCAAATTATGTCAGAAAAATTTTGTAAGATAATCTTTTTCCTAATAATTATAATCTTGTTAAAAGTATTCATTTTTTGGGTATTTTCAAAATATAAAATAAAAAATTATAACAGGGGTATAAATGCAGCTCAATAAGGCTCAAATGGGATCGTTAAGAACAATTTTTACGATCGGGATACATAAGGATTTCCAGCTTCATAAAAACGCCACGGTTTATTTTTATCCTCTTCAGCGTAGTCGACATTTATCCGGGGACTTTTGACAATATTATCAATTTTTTCACCCTCTTCCAAATATAAAATTTTGCCCTGTTTAAGGTCCAGGCCATACAGTGTTTTATTTAACTTCAGGGCCTGACAAAGTTTTGCCGGGCCGTTAGTTAGCTCCTCTGTTTTACGGATCTTAGATTTCCTATTATTTTCCATAATCCCTTGCCCCTCTACGGGTTCTAAAGCTCGTATAAATACTGCCTGAGGAATCGAGGCCCGATTGGCTACAATGTTAAAACAATGGTAGATCCCATAGATTGTATAAACATATACCAGTCCGCCCTTTTTATATAATATTTTTGTACGCTTAGTTTTTTTTCCGTTATGTGTGTGGCTGGCTTTATCATTTATCCCCAGATAAGCTTCGGTCTCCACAATTTTACCACATATCCGCTGATTATTAATTTCTCGCACAAGATATTTTCCAATCAAAGACTGAGCTAATTCTAAACTATCTTGCAGATAATATTTCTCTGAACTTATCATTGTTTCCTTTAAAAAATGATTTTTATATCTATTAATTTGTTGTGATATTTAGATAAAAATAGTTAGTCGTGGTTACAGCTTAGTGCGATAATATTCAAAAGTGTGACCCGTATTATTCCAATTTTTAAATTTTTTTACTACCTGGACTTCTTTTGTAAAATTTTTAGCTACTCCTTTCCTTACATGTCCGGAGATATACTTGAATCCTTTCCTTTTGATGGTACTCTGATAAACTCTCTTTAGTATCTTAGCATACCCTAATCCCTGTAATTTTTCTGAAATTATATAGGCGTAAGTATAAATTGTATTACCTTTCTGTAAATTAATATCGCATTGCGCCCACGATTCTTCGCTAAAATTTTCTAAGGGGACGCCGATGATAAAACCTTTGATTTTATTTTGATGGCGTAGGACGAAAGGAAGAGTATGGGGATAGTTAAAATATTTCTTAATTGTTTTTTTATTAAATTTGGCTTTTTGACCATATTCCTCTACTAATGCGGAAGATATCTGAATTACATCTTTATATTCATTTTCTCCCAGGAATTCAATAATTTCTACTTTGATACCCTTTGGTGAACTGGCCAATGTTCGGGACCTGGTATTTGTTAGATTGGTATTAAATATATCAGAAGTTGATTTTAACATATTTGATATCGACTAAATATTTTGCAATTAGTAAAAAACACACCTATCTATTTAGGTGGTCTATAATATAGGAGTTTTTGATGGTTAAAGTAAAGATTATTCCACTTAACAAAACTATAAAAGTGAAATCCTCTAGAAATCTTGGTTCGGTCCTGCAAGACCTGGGTTTTGAACTTCCTTGCGGTGGCTATGGGACTTGTGGCCAGTGCCGGATTAAGGTTCTTGAAGGCGAAATAAATATAAATAATACTGATCGTCAGTTTCTTGATTCACATCAGCTAAAACAAGGCTGGCGGTTGGCATGCCAACATGAAGTTGAAGGGAATCTAACAATTGAAGTAGAGCAATGGGAAATTGATATCGAGAACTCGAAGTTTATCAGACCAACTAACTCATCTGACAAATATGGAATAGCAATTGATGCTGGAAGCACTACCATAGCCGGCCAACTTATAGACCTGGAATCAGGCAATATTCTAATGACACATATGGTTTATAACTCCCAAAACAGTTATGGAGCCGATATTATGACCCGGCTAACCTATGCTAGAAACAGGGGGCTCAAAAAATTAAGAGAGAGTCTGCTGAATTCGCTCTATAGGGTTGTGAGTAATTTATCCAAACACGTTGATACAGGGATCAGCAAAGTTAATATAGTAGGCAATACATTTATTCATCATTCGTTTTGTGCTTGTGATTTTGAATCATTGATGACAATCCCTTATCGGGCTGCTACTCTTGATGAGTGTGTTTATTCCACAGAAAAGCTGGGATGGAATATTAAAGGAAATCCTAAGATAACTTTTTTACCTAATTTAGGTGGTTTTGTTGGTAGTGATATCATGGCAGGCATTTTTAGCACGAAAATTTATTCTAATAATGAACTCTCTCTTCTATTGGATGTAGGGACTAATGGTGAAATCGTGCTCGGGAATCGGGAAAAATTATACTTTGCTTCTACAGCGGCTGGGCCGGCTTTTGAAGGAGGGAAGATTAAGATGGGAATGCGAGCTGATAAAGGCGCAATAACTCATGTTAATTGCATGCATGGGGAATTGATGCCAAAAGTTAAAGGTGACGGGCAAGTAAAAGGAATCTGTGGTAGTGGACTATTGGATGCAGTAGCTTGTGGACTAAAACTTGATATGATAGATCAAGGAGGGAAAATTGTAAATCAGAGTGATCATCTTATCATAAAAGAGCCGGTAGGTCTCTGTCAGCAAGACATTCGAGAATTGCAGTTAGCCAAAGGTGCTATTGCAGCTGGCATTGAGGTTTTACTGAATAGGGCAGGCCTTCAAAATCACCAGATTCAAAATATATACTTAGCAGGGGCTTTTGGGAATTATTTAAATATTGATAGTGCGATAACAATTGGTCTCTTAAAATTCAAAAAACAAAAAATACAGAGTGAAGGGAATACAGCTTTAAAAGGATCAGTATTATCGCTCTTTGATCAAGAGTATCAAGAAATAGCTGATATTGGCGAACATGTAGAATTAAATCTGAATGAAGAGTTCCAGGAGATATTTATCGATAATATGCAATTTCCTGATGATTATGAAAAGCTGCTTTAATTTGAACCACTTGAATTTATATATAAAATGTCAATTGAAATATATTTGTAACTATTCAGCATGGTTTTACTTTAAGAAATCTTCGCAAACATTAAGTACCTGATCTATATCTTTTTTATGATTGTAAAAATGGGGCGCAATTCTGATCATTCCATCGCGCAAAGAGCAGATTATATTTTTATCTATTAATGTCTGAAAAAGATCTCTAGAGTTATTTTTGGGGTAGAAAGTGATGATCCCGGATCTATACTTTTTATCTGGATTTGTATAAAGTCTGAATCCTAAATCATTTAGGCCTTTAATTGCATGTTCTGTAATTTTTATGAGATTTTGATAAATGTTTTCGATTCCTACTTCTAGCAAAAATTTAAGGGCGGCATGCGCACCTATAATACCGGCAAAATTTAAAGTTCCCAGCTCGTATCTAGCTGCTGACTGGACGGGTTTCCGATTATAATTCAGAAAGTCTTCGAAATTTTCCAGCCCTGTCCACCCCAGATGACTCTGATTAATTTTATCCTGTAGTTGTTGCGTAATATATAAGAAACCCAGCCCCTGAGGAGCCATCAGCCATTTATGAGCACCATTGGCCAGGCCATCGATCTTATATTTTTCCACATCAAAAGGGATAGCTCCTAATCCCTGGATCGAATCTACAATAAATAGGATGTTTTTATCATGACATATTTGTCCCAGCGCTTGCATATTATGTTTATATCCACTCAGAAATTCTACAAAACTGATAGATAGCATCTTAGTTTTTTTGGTGATATTGGAGAGTAATGTTTGAGATGTAATTCCACCTGCATCCGCTGGTAAAAATTTAATTTTTACGCCCTGTCTTTCAAGATTTTTAAAGGGGTAAACATTAGCAGGAAATTCTCGCTCCGGAATTAGTATCTCATCATCTGCTTGCCAATTCAAACCGGAAGCAATAATATTAAGTCCGTGAGTAGTATTTTGAGTAAATGCAATTCTATCTGATGAATTAGTGTTTATAAGCTTTGCGAACATATTTTTTAATTCTGAAGCTGTTTGCGTAGCCTGACCCCAATTCCCTGGTTTTTTTTCAGACCTAATTTTGTAGTATGTTCGGAGTGCTTTCCGGACTTTTAGGGAAAGCGGTGCTACAGCTGCGTGGTTTAAATAGGTCTTGTGTCTTGTGATAGGGAAAAATTGCCGATAATTCTCCATTGTCTATCCTTTTTATGAACATTGAAATGTTATTTTAAAAATATTTTTATGTGATTATTGTTTTTTGTATAAAGGGCGCCGAAAATAATTTCTAGTATCCGTCCAATTCTCTTCTGACTCATCTTGATTTATAGCATTCTTCATTTGTTTTAAGTAGGTATCGATCTTATCAGCGTAAAATACAATTGCAGCTTCCGGAAAAGCCGGTTCGATAGGTGATCCCCATTCCATTTTTCCATGATGAGAAAGTAATATATGTTCCAGTTTATTCCGCAATTCTTCAGGGAAAAATTCTATCTCATTAATCGCTTTATTGAGTTTATTCCAGCCGATCACAAGATGGCCTGAAAAATTACCTCTATCAGTATATTTTATATTGATTCCGGAAGTAAGCTCTTCAATTTTACCGATATCATGCAATAAAATTCCGGACAGTACCAGATCCAGGTCAAGTTCAGGATAGTTGTGGCATATGCCCATAGCATTTTTAGCACATAGGTGAACATGTTCAAGTAATCCACCTCGATAGGCATGGTGTAATTTCATGGAGGCCGGATATGTTTTGAGCTCATCTTCATATTCTTGATAAATTTTATTTGTTAATTCTCTCAAATGAATATTCTTTATGGATTTGATAAGATCTTGAATTTCTGACCATATCTTATCTATGTCCTTATCGGATGAAAGGACCAGGTCTTGGAATTTATAACCATGCTTATGGTCTTCTTCATTAACCGGCCTGATTTTTTTTATAGTGAGCTGCAGCTTTTTACTATAGATGCTGACATAGCCTTTGACAGCAACGGGTTTTCCTTCTATCAAAGAGTCCTTAACCTCCTTCACCCCATCCCACATTTTTGCATTAATTTCTCCTGATTTGTCCACTAAAACCAGGTCTAAGTAGAGTTTATCATTTTTAGTAGTGCGTACATTTTTATGTTTAAGGCCAAAATAGCCCTCTATATGGGCTTCTGGCTTCATATCCTCGATGAAAATTTTTCTCATAATGGCTCCCCGTTGCTGCTATATTGAAAGGTTAATTAAAAGGGAAAGTCTGTATCACTTTCGTCTGTATCTGATTTTTCTTTTGATTTTTCTGATTCTTGAGTTTCCTGGAAGGGAGGAAGGGCTTTTGTATGGTTTGTTAAAGCTGTTACTGTAATTGCTCGAGGGGTAGTAGGACAGGGATACTGACAGGCTCCACACCCAATACAATAATCCGGATTAGTTTCAGGATAACGGATTCCATTTCTTTCATCAGCATATACAGCATGGGTGGGACAGTGCTCTATACAGGCCCCGCAATCTGCATTAGTACGATAGACAATACACTGGTCTTTGTTAAGGTTGACCTCTCCTAGTTTGGTCAGCTGCTTTTCTTCCAGATTTAATTCTGACAAAGCTTCTGTGGGACATATCTGAGTACAAGTATTACAGTCATAATTACAGTAGCCCTGATTATAATCCATTTTCGACTGAAATATTCCTTCTAATCCATAATCAAATAATGAAGGGACAATCACTTGAGAAGGACATGCATTAACACAGAGATGGCAGCCAGTACATTTATTTAAAAATGATTCATAATTATTAGCACCCGGTGGTAAAACCGGTGTGTTTTTAGCTGTGTCTTTTTTTGAATCCTGTATAATAGGCAGAGCAAGCAAAGCAAGAGATCCCGTTATGAAAGAACGGCGGTTTGGATTCGAGCTGGTGACAGAATTTTTTATCGGGCGATAGGCTATTGCACCCTGGGGACACGCACCTACACAATCAAAACAAAGTGTGCAGCGTGTGTGGTCAATTGATGATTTCTCGATATCGATGCATCCTGCCCGACATTCGGATTCACAGATTTTGCAATTAGTACATTCCTGCTCTGTGATGGCGATGCGAAAAATAGCAGGCTTAGATAAAATGCTCAAAATGGTTCCCACCGGACAAATGGAATTGCAGTATTTCCTGCCTCTTAATAAAGTGAGAATCACCAATCCAAAAAATATTACAAGAGTAATGATGGAAAGAAAAATAGAAGTATCAGGATAATTTATATAACTTATCGAATAAATATTGAAATTTTCCAGAATAGTTACCAATTGATTATTGACAAAAGCGTAAAGCGGTCGAAAAATACTGACTGAAAACCTTCCGAATAAACTATAGGGCTCGATAATATTAAGTAGCAGATTAGTTCCAAAGACGACAGTTGCCAGAGTTACAAATAAAATTGATAAGCGTAGAATCGTAAGTGGTTTTTGAGGTGATTTTTTAGGTTGAAGATGTAATTTTTCACCTAAATAAATAATTATATCTTGTAGAATGCCGAGAGGGCAGAAAGAAGCACAGTATATTCTCCCGAAAATCAGACTGGCTAGAATCAAAATAATAAATATAATGACAGCACTTAAAGCAAGGGATGAAATAAGAGTTAGCAGTACAGGAGTGAATTGGAAATTGGTTAGTATCTTGCCCAATTTATCAGGGATATTACTAAAAGTAAAAATCGATAGGAATGATAAAAAAATAATTGTAGATAAAAATATCCTGATTCTTTTTAGATTTTTTTGCATGGGGTTCCTTTAGCTAATTTTTGATAATATCCTGGGAGGGAAAGTAGGTGTGGCTCCACTTTTAGAACAGACGTAGGAGGCTAACAAATTGGCATTGGTGTGACATTGTTTTAAAGGTAGATCACGTAATAGGCCGGAGACTAAACCGGCTGTAAAACTATCTCCAGCTCCCACAGTATCTTTAATTTTAGTATCTAAGGGCTTTAAATAAGAGGATTCATGATTGGAAAAAAGCCGGCTACCGTGTGAACCTTTAGTTAGCGCGATGAGATCCAGGTCATATTTGTGCAAGATTTGATGCAGCTGCTTATCTTCGCTCCCTTGAATAGAAAACATCTCTGCTATTTCCGTAAGTTCGTCCGTATTTAATTTGAGGATATTGGTGATTTTAAGATTTTTTATGATTAAATCTTTTGTATAAAAATTTTGCCTGAGATTTATGTCAAATATTTTTATACAATCATTGGCAGTATGTTGTAAAAATTGCTGAATTGTTTCCCGTGATTGTTGATTTCTTTGAGCCAGGCTACCAAAACAAACAGCTGATACTTTTGGGGCCAACTCTTCTATCTTTGTGGAATAAGGCAGATAATCCCAGGCTACATTTTCTATTATATTATATTCCGGCTCACCTCCAGAGTCGAGCTTAACTTCTACTCGACCGGTAGAATATTGCTTTGACTTGGTTATATAGGATTCATCAAGGCCTTTTTTTTCTAACCAATCAAGAATCTCATTACCAAGTTTATCCTGACCAACAGCACTTATAATTTTTCCACTATAGCCTAATTGTTGAATATGATAAATAAAATTCGCCGGAGCTCCGCCGGGTCTTCTATTATCAGGGAAAATGTCCCAGAGAATTTCTCCTAAACCGGCTATGATTAAATTATTTTTCATATTTATTCAGAATCTTTTAATTCAAAAATGAACAGTAGGTAAAGATAAAAAAACAATTTGAAAAATTCGAGGATTATTCTTTGAATTTATCTAATTCTTGTACTAGTTTTATCAGGAAAGGGGAAAATATATAAAATTAGACTAGAAGACTATTTAATTTCTACTCTTATATTGATATTTTATGTAGTATCAAAAATATGGATTATAGAATGAAAATAATCGCAGTTGATGATAATAAAGCGAATTGTAAACTCCTTGAATTGTATATTACCAGGTGGGGTTATCAGTCAGAAATCTATAGTGATAGCCAGGAAGCTTATCAGGTCATTACCAATATAAATGAGCCTGTCCTTGTCTTGATGGATTGGATGTTACCCAAAATGAGCGGTGTTGAAATCGTCCGTAAAGTACGGGAGGAAAGGCCGGAGTTCCCTATTTATTTTATAATGTTGACTGCCAGGTCCAGTAAGGAAGACCTGGTGGAAGGTCTCAATAGCGGGGCTAATGATTATGTCACTAAACCTTTTGATAGTCAGGAACTAAAAAGCCGAGTAGAGTCCGGGATCAGAATTCTAAAATTGGAAGATAAATTGATTAATCGGGAAAAAGAGTTAAAAAAGATTAACAAGGAGCTCAAACGTTCTCTTCAGATTATAGAGGAAGATGTACAAGCCGGGCGTAAGATCCAATTTAAGCTATTGCCAGAAAACAACTTATGTTTTGCTCATTATGAATTTACTCACTATTTACAACCTTCTCTATTTCTAAGTGGTGATTTTTTAAATTATTTTCAGATTGATAATGATAATGTTGGATTCTATTTCATCGACGTTGCCGGCCACGGAGCTTCGTCTTCCTTTGTTACTGTGCTTGTAAACAGTTTTATTACCAATTATCTTGATAAATACCGGATGGAAAATTTAAGAACCATCCTGTCACCTCCTGATCTTTTCGAGAAGATCAATAATATGCTGCTTGAAGAGAATCTCGAGAAACATCTGACGATTTTTTATGGTGTCATCAATCTTACGCAAAATTTACTTACCTTTTCTAATGCCGGTCAAATACCATATCCGGTCATTACTTCAAATGACCAGGCTCATTTCCTGGTCACCAAAGATTTACCACTGGGATTAATAGGACAAACTAATCACAAAGAACGTAAAGTAGAACTTGCCGAAGATGCATGTATCTATATGTTTTCCGATGGTATCCTGGAAATATTAGAAGCGGATAGTTTAGAAGAAAAAAATGATACTCTTTTATCTTTAGTAGAACATCAGATAAGCCTTCCTGATCTCAGAGAAAAAATTAATCTTCCCGAATATAAAAATTTGCCTGACGATATTACATTAATGCGAATCAGAAGGATGAGATAAGATGAGTACTGCCCATTATCAATATACTAAAGTCGATAATAAATATATTATTAAACTAATGGGTGAATTAAAATATAAATGGAGTTCAGGATTTAGTAACTTTATCAAAAAGATTTTCCACAAAGGAGATTTTGATGATATTATAGTTGATATATCTGAAGCCAGTTATATTGATAGTACAAATATTGGACTACTGGCCCAGATTGCTCGTTTTTCACTTCAGAAATTTTCACATAAACTACCTGTCATAGTTGATACTGATGGGCTCCAGGAATTATTAAGAGACATGGGCTTTGCTGAAATATGTGAGTTTGTTAAAATGCCAGATAATTTTGATTATGAATATAAGTCGATTCAAAGCACCCAGGGATCCAAAGAAAATTTGGGAAAAATGATTTTAGATGCCCATAAAACATTAACTGAAATCAATGAAAACAATAAGCAACAATTTAAAGACGTAGTCAATTTACTGGAAAAACAAACTGGAAAAGAAAAAGATAAGGATGAGACGGAATAACACAAAATATTTAATTAAGAGTATAAGGAATGGGCAAATTAATTTTAAATAATATGAAATTTTATGGATATCATGGAGTAGGAGCTTTTGAAAAAGATAATGGTGGACAATTTGAGGTTGATCTGGAAATGGATTTTGATATGAGTAAAGCTATGAAATCGGACAGTATTAAAGATACTGTGGATTATACTCAGGTGCATAAACTAATCCGGAAGGTGATTGAAAATAGAAAATACAATTTGCTCGAAGCCCTGGCCGGTAATATCTTACATACTTTATTTAAAGAAATTAAAGTTGATAAGGCCAAAGTTTATTTAAGGAAAAAGTATGTTCCTGTTGAAGGAGTATTTGACAGCGTGGAAGTCGAGGTGGAGAGTGAAAGAGGGAAATTAAATCTCTAATGGCTGAAGTGGTTTTAGGACTGGGCTCAAATTTAAATAATCGTCAAAAATTATTGATGCAAGCGGTGAAAAAACTCTCACAGAAAATAGGTGCTCTTCTCGATTATTCCTCTATATATGAAACCGAGCCCCTTTACTTTCAGGAACAACCTGATTTTTTGAATTTAGTGGTTATGATGAAAACTAAGCTATCGCCTTTGGAATTACTTGATTCCTGTCAAAAGATTGAGAAGGAGATGGGAAGAAAGCGTGGGCCGGAAAAAAACAGACCGCGCTTAATAGATATAGATATATTATATTTTAATGCTCAAGTTGTGAATGAGAATCGGCTTCAAATTCCCCATCCCAAAATAAAAGAACGTAAATTTGTTCTAAAACCATTATCGGAAATGGCGGCCCATTATATTGATCCTGCTAGCGGCAGGTCTATAAAACAACTGTATGAAAATTGTTCTGATAATAGTAGAGTAATACTTTTTAAGAATAGGAAAAAATTAACACATAAGCTGGATTCCTTATGAAAAATTTATATTATATTGCCATTGAAGGAGTAATTGGTGTTGGAAAAACAAGTTTGGCGAAATTATTAGCTGAGTCTCTTTCCGCCAAATTAATTCTTGAAGAATTTGAAAATAATCCTTTCCTGGAGGAATTTTACAATGAACCTGAAAGATATGCTTTCCAAACTCAACTATTTTTTCTGCTCGAAAGATATAAACAGCAGCAAGAAATGAAGCAGATCGATATCTTTCATAAGTTGCTAATAAGCGATTATATGTTCCAGAAAGATAAACTTTTTGCCAATTTGAATCTTAGCGAAAAAGAACTTGGCTTGTATGAAAAAATTGAAACTTTGTTAGAAAAACAGGTGCCATCTCCCGACTTAGTAATTTATTTGCAATCGGATATACAGAATCTAATGGATAATATTTCCAGACGAGGAAGAGCGTATGAAAAAAATATTTCAATAGAATATCTTCAATCCCTCCGCAAGATATATAATGAATTTTTCTTCCATTATGAGAGAGCTCCGGTTCTAATAATAAATACAAATGAAATTGATTTTGTCAATAATGAAGAAGACCTTAAAAAATTGATAAAAATTATCCGTCAGCCAATTAATGGTACTGTTTATTATAATCCTTAATTCATGATCATCTACAAGGAAAACTATGTTAAGAACAATCATTTATATCGTAATATTATATTTCATTGGCAAGTGGGCCTGGGAATGGTTCCAAAAAAATATCTCTATTAATAATAAAGAGAAAGACTCTGTAGAGGGAAAACCCCGTTCAGATTTAAATATAGAAATCAATCAAGACGACGTAGAGGATGTTAAGTTTACTGAAATTGATGAAGATGAAGAAGAGAAAGATTAATATAATTGTGGCTAGAATTTTTAAGACCTTTTTGCCAATTATAGCTGGTTGTATGGTTCTAATTCATACTTGTGCCCACAAGATGAATAAATCGAATTGGTCTCTGCTAATCAGATATCATCTGAATAAGTATCCTCACATGGAATTTGTAGATTTATATAAACTAATCTATCAAGGAACCTTGGGCCCGGCCCATTTAGGAACCCAATATAGCACAATCCGTACTCATCTGAATAGTGAGTTTGCGAATCTGGAGGCAAAAAATTGCGAAATGATAGAAAAAATTGCAGCTGATAATAAATATCTGCGAATCAATTTGTATGCATTTAAAAAGGCTGAGGGGAATCCTGATTCCCTGGCAAGACTGGTGTACAGGTCCTGTAAAAAAGAGCCGGAGGAATTAGAAAAAATTAAAAAACGGATGAAGATTGTCGGGGATGTAATAAAAAAGAATAGTCCCACTGAACAATACAAGCATTATTTAAAATTTTACAATGAAATTGAACAAGAAGATTTCCCCGTGCCTCATCATTCCCAGCAATATATCGCTGAATATCAACCAGCTTATCGAGTAATATCACAGCAAGTTTATCAAAAATATTTTGATAATTGTTTTACATCTAAATAAATGAATTTGTAAGATACAGTAGTTAAGAGCCCTGATCTTTGACATTATATAAAAAACTAATTTTGATATACTATAATAATGACAGCCAAGCTAGGGGTTTCAATTTTTACTTATAGCGGTTTCAAAAAGGATATCCGCTAAATCAAAAAATATAATTATTCTAATAACCCATATTAATAGTTTTATCCTCAGCACATTGAAGGCTTCGGATAAAAAACACAACCTTGAAGTAGCATCTATGTTTGACTTGGATGGCTAGGCTATAAAACTTTAATATTGGGAATCATTATAAATAACAAAATATATGGTTGAATGAAATTATGCAAAAAGTTTTGGTCACCGGGGGAAGTGGATTTTTAGGCAGTAATGTTGTTAAAAAATTAAAAACGGATTATAGAGTTATTTGTGGTTACCACAATTTCCCCCCGGATGAAAAAAATATAATAAAACTGGATTTTAATACTATTTCAGCGATCAAATCCAGGCTGAATAAGATAGAACCGGAGATAGTCATTCACACAGCAGCTCTATCAAAACCGGGATTGTGCCATGAATATCCGGAAAAAGCATCTATAGTGAATGTAAATGCTACCAGTGAAATAGCTGCATGGTGCCAGAAAAATGCTGCTCGTCTAATTTTTACATCGACGGATATGGTCTATTCCGGGCAATCACCGATTTACAAGGAGGATGATCAAATTAATCCGGTCAATAAATACGGGCAAACGAAAGCAGCAGCGGAGAAAACCATTCAGAAAAATTGTCAGAATTTTGTTATTCTTCGGCTTGCTCTAATGCATGGGAGAGGAATATATAAGCGAAATTATAGTAGTGAATGGCTGGAAACTGATTTGCGTAAAAAGCAAAAAGATTGTGAAAGTGAACCTATTGGACTCTATACTGATCAATATCGCAGTATGATTTCAGTTAAAAATGTTGCAATGGTGCTAAAAGAACTGATAGAGAAAAATACGACCGGCATTTTTAATATCGGAGGTCCTGATGCGATCAATCGGTATGAATTTGGAACATTGCTATGTAATCTTTTGGGAATCTCTAAGAAATTGATCAAACCGGTACGATTCAGGGATATAAACCCTAAAGTGCAAAGCCCCCTTAATGTTACTTTAGATGTGTCTAAAGCCAAAAACGAGTTGCAAACAGAGCTCTTACCTATTAAGGAGGGGTTAAGATTGGAATATGGGACAAAAAGTGATGCGGGGCTGACTAAATTGGGGTAGTAGTTAATAGCTAAGGGATGCACATCTCTCTTCTGATCGAAAGCAAGAAAATGTACTTATCACCTTCAAAATCTAGTATTCATTAAGAATATAGCCAATCTTAGATGGATTTATAAAAGTAATCCAAAAAGAACAAATATTTTTCTAAATTAGCGGTTATTTATTTAAGAGTGGGGCTTATATGTTTCAGCAAAATTTAGGTGAAATAGCCGCTTTTGCTACTGCTATGTGCTGGGCTGCTAATGCTTTATTTTTTGAAGATGCGGGCAAAAGGGTTGGCTCCTTTGCAGTTAATTTTATTCGGATTTATCTTGGTTTAATTTTTCTAAGTATTTTTACCTGGATAACTCGAGGTTACATATTACCTGTGGATGCATCTTCGCATGCCTGGTTTTGGTTAAGCCTATCTGGCTTTATTGGTCTGGTAATTGGGGATTTGATGCTTTTTGAAGCTTTTGTAGTAGTGGGCGCCAGAGTTGCAATGTTGATCATGTCTCTGGTACCTATTATAACCGCAATTTTTAGCTGGTTCCTATTAGGTGAAACCATGACAA
>JAIPHI010000036.1 GCA_021735285.1 Fidelibacterota bacterium
AGATATAAATATGGGATATTTTGAATTGCATAATCCTATGCGCAAGATATCCATGGATATCGATTATATGGCTCTGCATTTTATGAAAAATGGCAGCTTCTCTTACGGTGATTCAACTGACAATCAAAGAATAAACACTGATACATTGAAAATGATTTTAGACCATTATGATGATTCTCATGATGCAATCGCGCCGGTAACTGGAAAAGACACTGATCATGATGGTTTACACGATAGTTTGGAAAGTTGTTTTGAATATTCCAAGAACAATAGAGATAGTAATAGTAATCATCTGTTAGATGGTGCAGAATTAGCTGAAAAAATAATTTTTACAATTGCGCAGCTTCCGGTTGTGAAATATGGTGAAAAGCCTCCTGCTGAACAAATATTTTGCTTATATTATCAAGCCGGTGGAAGTGAGCGGTGTACTGTATGCGGGGCAAGTATGAATATGGGAGAAATAAAAATAATAAATCCCATGGATAATTCGGAAATCAAACTTCCTATCATTGCTTTACATTATCTTGCGCATGGAAGATTAATATATTCAGGTACAGAGCACGCTGATGAAATCAATATTTTAAGACTGGCAGAAGTACTTGGAATTAAAACTTACAATCCTCATTTAGTGATATTTCAGGATGATAATAAAAATTATTTAACAGATACTGAAGAAACTATGTTGGGTTATAAATATGAAATTGCGTTTAATGAGTTACCTGATGATTCAATATCGGGCCCCCTGTCTGCTAAATATTATTATCGGTTGATTAAAAATTTACCAGAATATCAAACACCTGAGGCAGCACCGCAAGATAGTTGCTATAAGATTAGATATGATATGGATGGTCTTGTGACTTGTCCAATTTGTGGTCAGGAATTTGCGATGGGTGCTTTGGAATTGCATAATCCCATGCGTGATTTCACTCAGAATATAAGCTATATGGGGATGCACTTTTTGAAGCATGGCAGCTTCTCATTTGGATATGCATTGTATTCTAATTATAAGAAGATTCAGGATAGAGATAGAATAGATGTTTCTAAGTTAAAAATTTTTTTTAATCACCTCGATCATTCACATGACTCAATATTTATTGATTATGATTCTGATCATGATGGACTTGTGGATAGTACGGAAAAATATTTTGGAATGGATAATAGCAACCTGGATAGTGATGACAACCAGTTATTAGATGGAGCTCAGGCTGCTGAAAGATTAATTGAAAAAATAGTGACTCTACCAGTCGCAGAAGATGGGGCACAACCTATCGAAGAGCAGATTTATATTAATTTTCTGCCTGTGTATGGTCTTGAAAATTGTAATATATGTGGGCACCCTTTTAATATGGGCACTGTCGAGATGGTAAACACGAGTACAGATATTTCTTATTCTATGCCAATCATTGGTTTACATTATCTTGCACATGGAAGGTTTGCCTATTCCGGAACAACAAATGAAGGCCAAATAGATGTTGCTAAATTATATGAAGTGTTAGAAGATGTAAGCACTATCCGGAAAAATTCTGAATCCGGAATAATTGAAACATTAAATCTTAAATATTATCCCAATCCTTTTAATAGCCAGTTGAAAATTGAGTTTGAAGTGCCAAATGAACGGCATATTAATTTATCTATTTATGATATTAGAGGCCATAAAATAAAAACAATTGTAAATGATAAATTAGACCAGGGCGCATACCAAAAAATATGGGATGGTAGCAATGAAGACGGTCTAAAAGTAAGTTCAGGTATTTATTTTTTGAGAGTAATGACAAATAATAAAAATATTATCAAAAGAATTGTTTTTATTCAGTAATAAGATTTGAAAATAAAGACCAAGAGTTGAGTTACATATCTATATAGAAATTATATAATTATTCCTCTTCCAGATTAACATCAAGGTCTGTAGAAAGTTTAAACCGAACTACGGAGTTTTCACCTGTGTTAGTAATATACAAAACTCCTTCGTCAACACATATACCTTCAGGACGATTTAAAAGATCATTATAATATTTTGTAATGATTGTGTCTTTTTCAACAATCGATTCTACGTCATCATTATAAACCGTATCTTGGATAGTAGTATCGATCATTACTTCCCGTAAGCCGGCTTTTCTGACAAATTCACCGGAAAAATTAAATTGTTGAACCTCATTCTGGCCTGAATTAAGAATAAAAATATTACCTTCATCATCAACAGTGACGTCCTGCGGATTTTTAAAGCGATCCAGATCCATGATTGCATCTTCATTTAGAGAAAAAATAGAACTCCATTTATTTTCAGCATTTCTACGAATTTTGTGAAACCCAAAATTCTCTCCGGTCTGAGTATAGTAAACTGCGCCATTTTGGTCAACAGTGATGCCGGTGGGATCGTTGACTGTACCTGCTCCTGTACCATTGGTAGCAATATTGCCATCCATTTGTCCCCGGTACTGCCAGATTGTTATTTTACCGAATTTAAGATAGGCAGACCTTACCATATTTATTTTGTGGATGCTTTGGGTTTTAGTATTTGCGGCATAAATACAATTGCTATCGGAAGCTGCTGAAACTGCAACAAAATGATCTTCTGCTTCTCCTTGAAAAAAAGTATGTGGCGCAAAAATGCTGTCTTCGTCTAGTGATGTAAATTTTATATTTTCTATGCTATAATTTTGATTCTCATAGCGCTTTGTTTGGGCAAAGTCAGTTATTGTGTCCAGCTCTGAATTATCATTATTCCGATAGACAATGTACTCGGCAATTGAAGCTTGTTCTTTACTTGTATTCCTGAGATAATTTAAATATTGATTCCAGCAATAGATTGAATTACTACTATCGGTAATAAAAAGTGATAGTTTCGAATCAATATCTATACCTAATGGCTGTACTTGATGGTTATTAATTTGATTTAGATCGTAGAGGGCTGTAAAGTCATTACCAAAATTATCTTCTCGAATGACTTCGCCGCTTTTATTCATGACTACAATGCGGTTGTTACCTTTGTCAGATACGTATAAATATTTATCCGGCGCAATAACGATATCCTGAGGTTTGTTAAATTGATCCCAGTTCGGACTAAGTTGAACCCATTTTTTTTCACCAGTATTAAAACTAATGCTGGTATCAAGACTGGTAGGCAATGTGACCGGATCATAGTCACATGTAGTTAAAAATATGATTAATATTGAGATCGTGATTGTTAATATAATTTTTTTCATTTGAGCTCTATTGTAATTTGAAATTTTTGAATATCACCTAAAACTCCGAAATCAGCCCAGGCATAATCGGCCTGGAAAGCATAATCCCAGATATTGAGATCAATACCCCCGCCAAAAGTTAAAGAACGCTGAGTTTTCCCACCCTGCCATCCGGTGCGTAAGAAAAATTTATCGAAAATATTTTCTTCTATACCAATCACAAAGTTTTCATGATTATCAACAGGATGGTTTAATTGAAGCGAAACCAGTGTTTTGGAAAAATCATTCTCAATTACATTCATGGCAGCCCCTATGCGGAATTCTGTTGGAGGAGCAAAAAGGGCATATTTTTTAGTTTCTGTGCCACCTTCCTGAAGCGGTTTCTCGTATGAACCTTCCGGTCTGGCTTGAGTTCCAAAATTGACCAGTGAAACACAAAACTTAAGGGATTTAAAGCCGGTCCAGTAATAGGTGCCCAGGTCCATTAAAAAGCCATCCATGACCAAATTATCTAAATTTTCCTGAACATATTTGACAGTGGCTCCATAGGAAAATCGGTCAGTCATCTTCTGGGAAAAAGTCAATCCAATGAACATGTCACCATATGAAAAATATTCTCCATTTCCATACGGATGATAGGGAGTAGTTACTTCCATAGGATCGGTGTAAAGGGCGCCACTACTAAGTCCCAGGTAAATATTTTTATTGACCTTTTGAATATATCCCAGATAACTATAATCTATATCGGCAAACCATTGAGTTTGTTCTAAAGTCAAGGTAGTTTTACCAACCTGAGCTACACCAGCCGGATTCCAGTACATAACTGAAGCATCATCGGATAAATTTACACCGGAATTACCCATGGCAGTAGTACGGGTTCCAAGTCCAATTTTTAAGAAATTAAAAATAGATGTACCTGCTCTTTGGCCACCCATACTGGGTAATAGATCAAGAGCAAATGTAGAACTGGATAGGATTGCAAGAATTAAAAATATACTGAATATTTGAAGTAGTTTATTTTTATTTAAAATTGACATGAAACTCCTAACATTATTTGTCTTGGTCTTTCAAATCTACTGGGATCATAATTCGGATTAGGTCTATCCACATAAGAATAGGAGATAGGTTTTCCAGGATCATAAGGTTCTCCGGTGTAAGGGTTAATATAGCGGGCTACTCTTTTATTAAATAAATTTTCTATCTGGAGAAAAATTCGCGATGAAAAATTTTCTGTCTGATAAATCGTTTTATAGAGTTTAATATCAACTAAAGAGTACATATCAGAGAGCTTTTCATAAGGTTTGTCAGAATTGGATGGTCCTTTCAAATATATATTATCATCTTGATAGACTGTATCAGTAATTGTACTGGAGGTATAGCGTTCACCGGATTGCACTTCTAAATGAAGATTAATACCCCAATTATTAGGCATTGGTATTCCAAATAAGCGAGGCTGTGTATCTTTAAACATATGGATGCGAAGATTACCTGAAACCTGAATAGGACGATCCCAGGCCAAATAACTCTCGCCCAGGGGTTTGGAATCCAGACGTCCTGCCTGTACTAATAAACTGGCATCCGGGCGCGAACTTTTACCAGTGACAATTGAATAAGAGGCATTTAGATTCCCTGTAATGTATTCACCTGATCTATTGCGATAGATCAATTCGACTCCTCTGGAACGGGCATAGTCGGAATTAATATACATATTAAAACTGTAGCGTCCTAATTTAGGATTGAAAGTGGTAATGCTGGCTGCCGTTTCATAATTAAACATATCTTTGTAGAAAGCTTTGAACTCGATCGCTTGTTGAGTGGCCAGTTTGTGTTTGATCCCTAATTCATAGGCAACTGTGACTTTGGGATCCAGATTGGGATTGCCAATTAAACTGTAAGTTGAGTTACTGCTGCTACTTAATTTAGCATAAACATATTTATAAGTAGGTAATTGCGAAAAATGGCCATAATTAAAATAGAGAACATCCTGATCTGTCACCGGATGGGAGATTCCCAGACGAGGGGAGAGGTGTCCTTTTCCTCTTGCACCAAATATTTTAAAAGTTTCATTTTTAAATTTCTTGCGCCCTTTTTCAGTAATAGTGAGAACATCCTGATCATTGACAGCGTCTTCCACATATTGACCGGGAAACCAGTAATCATATCGCAAACCAGCGTTTACGATCATGCCCTCAAAAGTGATTTTATCCTGGGCATAAAAAGAGCCATTAATTGGTTTTACTTTGTACTTATCCCAGCTTTGTCCTAATCCGCTACTTCCCATCCAGGGTTTATAAATATCTATCAACTGCATGTTTGTTAAACGGGTTTCAAGACCGGCTTTAATGCGATGCATGGAACCCGGTTGATAGGTCAAGTCCGCATTCAGATTAAGGTTATTAGAACTATAATCATACCAGTGTGGATCATCTCCACTGTCCCAGTATTCATCACCCTGTTTGATCCTGATGTCACCTTGCTCATTGATTTGAGTATATTCAACCGGTTGAAGGTCGAGGGTTTCATTATATTCAGTCCAATGTTTACCCTGTACATCAGCATGTTCAAAAGTAAGAAACCGACCTAATTTAATATTATAAAATGCCTTAGGAGAAAGTGTATGCCGCCAGATCAAGTTGGTAACATAAGTCCCTTTTGTAACAGTAAGATAATTATCAAGATTATGAATGTATTCATCGCGAAAACCCCGGCCTGAGAAGAAACCCTGATTGATATTTAAGGAATTGTTTTGAGAGATAATTAATTTATGCCGATCATCAAATTTCCAGGTCAATTTACTCATCCAGCTCCAGCGGTTATTACCCCGGGGAGCGAATTTATCCATCCATTCTTCCTGGGGATATAATTTATCCGCATGGGGTAAGTAAGTATCTGAAATATTCATGTAACCACTACTGAAAAAGTAGAGCTCGCCGGGAATATCCAGTCCTACATTGGGCAGCAGATTACCGGTAATGGGTTCGGGACCACCCAGAGTAAATTCAGCAATATCGGTATTGAAGCCACCTTTAGCCGGAACATTATCCTGCTTGTATTTGAAACTACCCTCCCAGTTTTGGCTACCTTCCTTCAATTCAATATCGATGATGCCAGACATGGCCTGACCATATTCAGCATTAAACCCACCGGAAATGAATTTCAATTCTTCCACAGCATTGGGACTAACGTAAAGTCGGCTGGTCGATCCTGAGAGAGGATCCTTGAGTGATAAACCATCAACGATAAATTGACTTTCATCGACGCGGCCGCCTCGTACATGAATTTCATTATTACTGCTGACTACACCCACTTGATCTTGAATGATGTCAGTTACACTTTCGGCAATTTGATTTTGTATATCTTCGGATGAGTATTCTGTTAGAGAAGAGGTGTTTTCTACATCAACGACTTCTCTTTTACCAACTACAACAATCTCCTGACCGGCTGCCAGAGTTGTACGTGTCATTTCAATATCCAGTTCTTTATCTTCTCCCGGATTCAATTTCATACCAGTGAATAATTTGGTTTTGTATCCCATCATAGTGACTCTCAAGGAGTAAACACCAGGGGATATATTATCGATTCTGTAATACCCCTGATTGTCTGAAGCAGTACCATAGTAAGTACCTTTAATGATAACATTAACTCCTACCAGGGGCTCTCCGGTTTCCTGCTCAATAATTTGACCGTGAATTGAAGCTTGTTTCTGAGCTGATAGGTCAAGAAATAAACCCAGTGCTATAATTATTATGAATAAAGATTTTAATTTATTAATCTTCGAACTCCTCGTTAATAATATAGTCTATTAAATCTTCTACATTATTTTTACCATTACATATATCCAAAGATAATGAAAAATAAATACTCTCACCTTCTATAAAATCAGGCTCATAATGAACAGCAACACAAGGCTCACCAACATATGGGACTTCGACACTATCTGAGGATTCCATTGTATATAATTTTTTTATGTATCTATTATCAGATGGTTGGAGAGCAATTACCTGCCAGAATATCCACTCTCCTAATTCTAGGGTGTATTTTTCATTAAGTGCTTCATCCCCAAAATGTGCATTTATCTTAACACCTTTATTAATTAATTCACCATCACCATTCATAGAATATACTGAATCTATATCAGTAAACGTCCAGGTAGTATCCGGCATTTGCTGGCTTCCATTAAAAATTAATAAGTTACCATTTTCTTTAATATATTTTGTTAAACCTAAACCCGCCTCTGAAAGATGATTATTGGCAATTTTGGAAAACCAGATTACCGTCTTAAAATAATTAAGATAGCCTTTTATATCTGCCATTGTATAGGGAAGAGTGTTAGCAACATTGAATTTATAGTTTCCAATTTCCCATATTGAAAAAGTATCAATTTCGATTTTTTTACTTTGTAATAAATTAGTGTAAAAGCTTTGTACTTCTTTAGAACTTTGTTCTTTGGCATAATCGTCAACTAATAAAATATCACCGACTGGCTCCTTTACGTACCAATTATTTGGCACCTGATCATCAGTCGTATCGGGAAACATTATAGTTTCACTTTTTGCGCCAGCAACATCTACGGCTTTAGCATAAAAAGTATGATAACCAGGCTCTATATTTTCTAATGTGATTTGATTTGGTAAGACACCATTTTTAACCCTTTTAAGCTCCTGCCAATTGGTTGTATCGTCGAGAGTCCATAAAATTTTAGCTATTGTTTGATTACCATCCGGATCTGTAGCATCCCAGACAAAAGTTCTGGTAGGAAATGTGAAGCTTGTAGCATTTGGATTATTAGCAGGTGCATCAGGATTACTATTATTTCTGAAACTAATGTTAGGGAAAGAGTTGCGAACAGGGAAAGTCAGTTTAGCAGGAACGGGATCTCTTAAGCTATCATTATCTACTGCCCAAACACGAAAATTGAAGTTATCGTATTGTTGTCGGATTGGTACAAAGAATGTATCTGATTCCTGAGTAGTAAATACTGGTTCAGTTTGGTAATCCCATTGATAATAGTAACCAATTACTTCACCATCACCATCTTCTCCCCACCAGTGCAAAACCTGTTGACTGGAAGTTGTGTCTAAACCGGTTATTAGAGTATCCTTTGTAACTATAGTATCTGTACCAGTGTAACTTGTGTCGTCGAGAGCTAAGGAATCACTATTGATCTGGAGAAAAAGATAAGTATCAGGTGATTCATTGTCTAGGGGATTGCCACTTTTTTTCTGAATAAAGGGATTATCACATGTGCAAATTATTAATATAGTAAAAATAATTAAAAGTACTTTTTTCATATATCCTTCTTAATTTGAGGCATTACAAAAAATTTCGTGATCTATTTATCGCAGCCGCTGATTATTGCTCAGCGACTGCGATAATTGACCTCAAACTTCATATTTTATTTCAAAAATAACATTTTTCTTACTTTTGTAAAGTTACCTGCTTCCATTCTTAGAAAATAGGCTCCACTGGGTAAAGTTGCGCCATTATTATTAGTGCCATTCCAGATAAGAACATGGGAACCGGCAGTAAAGTTCCTAGTTGCCAGGGTTCGAACTTTTTGACCGAGTATATTGTAAACACTTAATTTGACCTTTTGGGCGGTTGGTAATTGAAATGCAATATGTGTAGTTGGATTAAAAGGATTAGGATAATTCTGTTGTAATTTATAGGATTTAGCAAATAATTTATCATCTTCAATAGCTACTTCTTCACCCACATCAGCTAAATCTCTTGGGGTGATTTTATATGTATCAAAACTATATACATATACACCTGTTACTTTATCAATAGTTTGACCAACTTCCAACGAATCTAACCAATTATAAAGTAAATTACCTGCTGCATCTTCATCTAATAAACAACTTCCCGAGCCATCATCAATTGACCAATCATAATCATTGATTGATGAAACTTCTACATCAGTGACTTCAACTAGTGTTCCCTCATACTGTTCTGTATCTTCTGTATCGTTAGATAGATCTATAGTTTGTACTTGATTTGGTTCTGGAATAATATTATCAGAAGATAATACATCAATGGAATCTGCAAATATTTTAGTGTTTGAGTATTGTTCACTCACTTCGCCGTAAACTCTAATTTCGTCACCTCTTTTCAATAATGTATCCAACCCTCTGACAAAGATACCATTCCAGGGACCAGCACCATCTTGTATTACAAAAGCCCCAAAATTATTATTAAATGAAGTATCGGCAGTAACTACGCCAGCAACTTCAACATTGTAGCCATCGTATAAAGAGTTATTATAAGGTGTTAGTTGTAAGTATTTAATACTTAATCCTTGCTCTAAAAGATAATAACCCAATTTATTTTTTGAAGTATCCATAGGTAATGTTGCAGTTCCTTCATTATTGGTGGCTTCAATATGATATAAAATCGCACGATCTTTTTGCTTAGCAGAAATAGTACCAGTATAATTATTTCCACCTGAATTTGTCAATGATATACTATCCCTCTCAAGTAGTATGGGGTCGCTTTCTCCTTGCCAGTCAGATATATCATAAATTTCAATATGAGCTTTTACATTCTCTATCTCTGAGTTACTAGTAACATTTACGGAAATATTTACATCTTCATTCGGATTTGGGATGCTGGGATCTCTTGTGCTCTCTTTGAGATTAGGAGGTCCAGAACCTCTGACTAGGTCTTCCTCATAAAGAGGCTCCATCACATAGGTAGAAGAATCATCATAACTTCCGTAATGATGGTATACCCATCCTGTTATAGATTCATAACTAGTTCCTACTGGAGGTATTGAGTATGTGTCTTTATCCAAACTATCTGTATTGGAGTCAATAATGATTTCACCAGTACCATCATCAACTAGAAATAATTCATCATAAGGTCTATCAACTTCTGTTACTTCTACATTTTTAACAGTGACAAAAACATTTCCCCACTGTTCTGCCGTTGTGGGATGTCTTAGATCTCCTGTATTAATTGTATCTGGTGCTGGAACCTTAGCATTTGGAGATAAAAGCTCTACAGAACTGGTTGTCCAAAATTCAGTCATATTACTATTATTTGTTGTAAATTCGCCAACATATCCTATTAATTCAACTTCATATCCTTCTTTCAAGTTTGGTAAATCTGCACTTTCGTTATATGATAATATTGAACTCCAGGGACCACCATTTTCTTCTTGAATAATAAATCTGACTCCGCCTTTTGATTGGGCAACGGCTGTTGGCATTGTCACAACACCTTTAATTTTTATGGTATCAAGGGAAACTGGTGTTCCATCGATTGTATCTTCTACATAATATGACATATCAGATTTATAATCTTTTGGCGTTTTTAACAGATCACTATATCTTACCTGTTGTATGCGTTGAATTCTTGTATATTCCCCGCCGCTTATAATATCATAAGCCAATCTTGGTAATATTTTATGATCATCCCAGGAGTAATTCATTACTCCAGTGATGCTTTTTACATTATCATAGTTTGAAGGATCAAAGTAATATTTTGCTTCACCTTCGTCATCAACCATACATTCTCCGCTTCCATCATCAATAGCCCATTCGCCATTACCTTTATCAGGATTGGAGATACTAGCGCTTTCAACCTTGACTAATACGGCTTCATAGGCTTCAGCATTTGTACCACCAGTCCCGACCTCTCCCGTAGTGACTGCGACAGGTTCTACAGTTTTGTTAGTATCTAATTTTGTATAATTTGTAACATCACTAATTTGAGTCATGCCATAATACTCTTCCACAGTACCAGTTAGTTGCACGCTATCTCCATATGCATTGTTATGATCGGAGTCGTAAACCATGATACCGGACCACTTTGCTTCAGCATCCTGAACAAAATAATAACCATCAAAGGCCCAGGATTCTGCTGATATGGTACCGCTGATTGTTACTGTTTCGCCCAATTTTTTAGATTCATCACTGCCGGTACCGGTAGTATCCTGAATTTCAGCAATCGGAGTGATTGTTTGACCTAAAGCCAAACTGATGAATAATATTACTATGAAAACGGAAAATACCACTTTTTTCATCATGCCACCTCTTTTTTTATTTAACTATTAAAAATTTACCACGCTGCACATTTCCGGAATCCATATCTTTGACAGTGAATATATAAAGTCCGGAAGCCACAGCTTGATCCCATTTCGTAATCAGATCCCAGGCATGTTCACCACCAGAGAAAACGATTTTGTTACTTTGCGAGATTTCATTTAATCTGGAAATATCGGAGCCATCATAGCTGGCTGAATTATGTTCAAACTCATCAACCAGATCACCGGAAATCGTAAAGATTTTGACCTTTGCTTTGTCCGGTAGATTGTAGAACCAGATCATGCGGTCTCTTTCGCCATAGCCATCCCAGGTTGTTCGTCCTTTATAAGGATTAGGATAAACGCCTACTTTATCACTAAATTCAGACTGCTGAGGCTTTTTTCCGGAAATAACATAGGTGCGGTTATTAATCTTATTA
Source organism: Fidelibacterota bacterium (assembly GCA_021735285.1). Classification (GTDB taxonomy): domain Bacteria; phylum Fidelibacterota; class UBA2242; order UBA2242; family JAFGTP01; genus JAIPHI01. The sequence continues at coordinate 11,649 of JAIPHI010000036.1, forward strand.
CTTTCAAGGCTTTTTAGTCCGGTTGTGGGATCGCCACTATCAAAAGAGGTGACAGAGTAAACGTATTTCTCCGGCCAACCACTTTTGACATTGGTATTGACATATTTGTAATAGACTGTATCCTTATCAATGATTTTGTAATAGCAAGAATCTTCATCCATGCCATCGGCTTCAAAACTTTTGATTCTGATATAATCGAATCCGGTGTTATATCCTAATTCATTTTTGAGATCGTATTGAGCGAGAAGCGACCATTGTGAATTACTTTCTGAAGCTGTTTTTCGATGAGCGTAAATACGATATCCCTCAAAATCTTTCTGACGGGTAAGGGGATCTGGTACACTTTCGGGATGTTTACCCCAGTAGAGAGTAATTTTATTACTTTCTGATATAACTTTTAAATTGGGGGAAGGCGGAGGTGCAGGAAGGATGTATCTATCCATTTTTCCATTATTATTGGAATCCTCATCCGGTTCTAAGATTCCATTGCCGTTTCTATCCTCGCCATTATAGGCTTTTTGGGCCCAATCGGAGTTGGCATATAATAAAGATTTACGTTCTTCATTGTCGGTTAGTGAATTGTTTCCCCATTGAGCGCAGGTCACAGCCATCGCAATTCTGACAGAATCTCCGGGATGTAAAACCCAGTTAGTCGAATCAATATTTGTAGGTTCAGCACCAAATGGTCCACCGGATAGTAGAAATATCCAGCTGTCCTCTTGATTAGGATAGCCATTACTATTATAACCGGTGCCGCCCGGATTGATGGGTACCGATTCCTGCATAAATTGATAGCGCTGATCATCATCTACAGGCATTATGTAATTAGGATAATCCATGTTAGAAGAACTGGACCAGACCCACTGTCGATAATAGGAATCCCATTTTGTTCTGGGAACCTGACTATTACCTAAAATACGAAAACCAATGTAGCTCTGGGCATATCCATTGTCACCATCTTTATCATATTGATAGGCAATATCTCTTGCATAGCCTGCATGATTGTCGTCGGGATTGGGATCAAATAATGTTTGATCGAAACCATCCAGATTATCATACCAGGTGAAGCCTCCCCCGGGTTCGTAGATACTGGTATAATTCATATTGGCTACAGAAGCATCGGCCCAAATACCAGCAAAAAGATTCTCAATATCCCACCCACTTCCTCCTTCATCCATAAGATGGGATTCATTATAAATTGTAATATCCAAGATTACAAATGCATCAGCAAAAGAATAACTCCAGGCATAGGATTCCTGATGCACACGAATGCCCATTGGTTGATGATTGACAACCGGATCAAAATCATTGTAATCGCAGATGAAATCTTGATGTGAAGTCGCTTTAGGTGAAAAATATTTATCTGTTGTTAATGAAGATTTAATTTTAATAGTGTCAGCAGGGTTTTTACTGGTTGAAATCTCAAATCCCTGAGCTCCATAGTCAAAAACACCATCAACAATAGAAGTAGTTACGCGCTTACTACCTTTAACTACTCCTCCTATCCACAAACCGGCATAGGAAAAGTGTTCCACTTCATTTTGTTGAATATCAGCATATTGTTTATAACGACAGGAAGGTTGATCGGGATTATTCCAGCCTTCTCCCAGAAGACCAAAATTAGTGATTGTCATACCAATCTGTCCTACAGTAGTATAGTTGTTATAATCAGTTGCTGTAGTTTTGGCTAGCGAAGAAACCCGTCTGGCTTCTCTGGGCTCGGCACCGAGTAAAAGGGGTATCAGAAATATTAAGAAGCAAAATTTTTTCATCAAAATCTCCGGATCAGTATATTTATTCAAGGATTCCTAAAATAAAATATTTATTATGAAAATACAAATAAAATTTCTGTTAAGTTCTTTAAGATTTCTTATTCGTAAAATAACTAAAAATTATTCTGAGTTTATTAATCCTATTTGAATGTTTTGGATAGCTTTTGAGAAGGGAGATAAATATTTATTGGCAAGAAACGATTCAAATATCCCCCCGGAACTATTTGGAATCTAACTTTTTTATAAATCCATCTTTAGGCAATAACATCAAATAGCGAATGGATAAATTTATAATTTTAGATGTGAAATATCCATTCCTAAATTTATTCTTTATTAAAAATTAACATTGTATTGACCTGAGATTCATTTGTTTTCAATATTAGACAATCTTTTTGTACTAAGAAGATAGAATATTGACTAGATATAAAAAATTTTCCATGATCATGGTGAGTCTTTGAGAGCCTCTATTCTTCCTATAGCCTACCAATATAGCGCTTTTAAAAATAATGTCCGAAAAATGTATTCGTATTAAAGAAGTAAGCTGGAGCCTACTAATATTTTCGGTTTGCTGGGAGTTCCGCCACGATAAATCCTAACTATTATACGCATTTATTCAGCAGCTACTTGCAAAATTGCTAATAAAAGATAGATTACCCCTCTCCCTCCCCTCCGGCAAAATCTATTCCCGTTAAAAAAACAAACAGGACAAGCGGAGCAGGCTTCATAGGGAAAACTCTCCGGGCTCACAATTTAATGAAAAAACTATAATTTTATGTTACCTCAAAACAAAAGGAACAACAGTGTCCCCCTTAGCAAAGGGGGAACAAGGGGGTTGTAAGATTGTTCTGTTTAGCAAACTAACATCTTTATAAATGCGTATAATAGTTAGGATAAATCGTGGTTTTATTCTCAATAATATCATAAGATTAGCATCATGTTGTAGGCTCTATAAGATACTTTATGATTAATTAAAATTACTTAATTGAAAATTGAATATGATGCGGAATCTACTTTTTAATATTGGAATTATATTGTTACTTTTGTCTCGCCACAAAAGTAACCAAAAAGGCGCCGGCGGTATAATTAAATGCTAAAATTTAGTTCGCTTCTCTGAAAATATTTTAAGGCTCTGGGTTTAGTGCGAAAGACTTCGATTAGAAGATTTGGATTATATTTATAGCAATACTTATAATCGCACCTCATATCCGCTGTAAAATATTTTTTAATCGTTTCGCTCCTAAATTTTCAAGACACATTTAATTATAATGCCGGCTAAAAAAACAAAAGAAAAAAGTGTTTATATTGGTTTGTTGCACAACTATCCTTAGTTGTGGATTTTTCTGAAGCCTTTAATAGGCTGAATAAAAATATAAATGACTAACATCTTTATATAATAAAACATTTCAACATTGATAATGATCATGAAAACTTTCCATGATAATAATGAATCTTAGAGAACCATATTTTAACATGGTGAAAAAAGTATAAAATAAATATTATAGTCTGCCTCGCACGAGATGTCTTCGACGCTTCAGCAGACTTCCTGATTAATAGGATTAGGTCAAACATTTACAAATTGCTATTTATTGGCTTATTTTAGCAAGGATAATTTCCTCATCATGGATGCATGCAGACATTATTTTTTAATTTCCTATTAGAAATAAAATTTCTTTCTATTTAATATATCAATTGATATATTCATTAGAGCAGAAAAGTATAAATATTAACCAGGAAATTATATAATGAAAAATAAGAGCTGGCTTTTACCAATTATATTGGTTTTGATTTATGGTTGTGCTCAAATAGTTTCGCCTCCCAAGAATAATCCACCTGAAGCCCGTTTTTCTATTAATCCAAAAATTGGCACAACAGAGACTGAATTTATTCTTGATGCCTCTTTTTCCAGTGATGATAAAGATAGTGTGCAAAATTTAAACTACTTTTGGGAATATTATAGCCGCTATGGGAGAAAAATTGATACTGCATTCGGGATTATTGATACCGCTATATTTCCTGATACTGGCCTGCATATTATTGATCTGACTGTTTATGATTCTGATAGTTTGTTTGGATCTACGAGTGATACAATCCAGGTTCATGAATATAAAATAGGTGAATTGGTTATACCGGATAGTTGTTTAAATTTCGGTCCGGTAGAAGTCGGATTTACTGTATCAGAAAACCTGGCTTTAAAAAATATTGGAAATGATACCTTACAGATAAGCGCAGTCTATTTCACCGGTCGTGACAAAGCTGCTTTTACCAGTAACTATGAGCCTGGATTAAAAATATTGCCGGATAGTACTAAAAATATTATAGTTGATTTTGCGCCCCAGGATACTGGAACTTATGAAGCCAGGATAAATATTAATAGTAATAGTAATCAGGAGGAGACCAAGCGAAGTCTTGCTCTTAGTGGCCATGCGTTTTCAGACCTCTATGATATCGAAATCGTGAATGTTGAGGATGATTCGATTGGTTTTGGACAGGTAGAGGCCAATACCGATTCTACTTTTACTATCAATCTGAAAAATAAAGGAGCGGAACCCAGAGAAATCATGGCTGCGTATATTGTCGGCAAAGACAAGGATGCTTTCAAATGTGATTTTTCATCAGAATTTATAATTCCGGCTGGCAGTACAAAAGGTCTTGATGTAAGTTTTGCGCCTGAGGATACAATGCAATATATAGCAACATTAGTGATTAAAAGTGACGATCAGTTTTCAAAAAAGAAAGAAATTGCGCTCCAGGGAAAAGGCTATAAAAATGTACCGATTGTCAAAATTGATGATGGTGTCAATAATAACCTGGATTTTGGCAAGGTGGAAGTTGGGCTTGAATTAACAAAGAGTGTTGAGATCTTTAACCAGGGGGCTACTGAACTGAATATAACTGCTGTTTATGTTACAGGTGGAGGGAGCCGATGTTTTTCTACCGGTTTCGATTCTGAATTTTCTATTCAACCTGAACAAAGTCAAATGGTGGATATTACTTTCCAACCTGACTCGGATTTAGTTTTCAATAGTAAATTAGTAATACTGAGTAATGGAATTTCCTCAAGTAAGAGGGAAATCAGTCTCACCGGTCAGGGGGTTAAAAATAAACTGGAAATATTCGACCCGGCTGATAAAGAATTGGCTTTTGGGGAGGTTGAAGTTGGAAGGGATTCAACAAAATTTGTTGAAATCAAAAATATTGGTGCTCAAACTAAAGAGGTCATTGCAGCATATATAACCGGAGAGTATAAAAATAATTTTTCCTGCGACTTTGCATCCGAAATAGTAATAGAGCCCGATAATAAACAAAGAATATTTGTTTCTTATAGCCCTCTCGACACCCTAGATCATAATGCTAACTTAGTTGTTAAAACTAACGAATCCGTAGATAATAAAAAGATCATTGCTTTGACAGGCAGGGGATATGAAAATACTCCCGAGATTTCGATTGATAATCTGGAGAATAATTCGCTCAACTTTGGTTATGTATTAATTGATTCAGATTCTACAAAAAATGTGAAAGTACATAATAGGGGAGAATTGGCTTTAGATATATTTACTGTCTATTTTACAGGGCCGGATAAAGCTTTGTTTAGGAGTAATAGCGAAAATGAGTTCTCAATTCCGCCAGGCCAAAGTAACAATATCAATGTAACATATTCGCCAGTTTCAAATGAGCAATTAGAAGCAACTTATTTAAATATTGTTAGTAGCGATCCTGACTCTGCTATTAGAAAAATTAGGCTAAGCGGTCAGGGTACTTATCCTGCTGAGGTTGACTGCCAGGATACTCTTGCTTTTGGAGCAATCAAATTGACCGAAAATAAACAGAAAAATCTGAGAATAAAAAATATGGGGCAGGGACCGCTTCTCAATCTTCAAGTAATAATTATTTCGCAAGATTTTGATGCACAATATTCACAAAAAATTGATCTTGCTCCTGGAGTAGCCACAAATATCCCGATAATTTTTAATCCGGTATCAGCAGGCGAAAAAGTAGCGACATTAGTCCTAAGTTCAGATAATCATGGTGATTTTAAAGTGGTTGTTTTAACGGGAACTGCTAATACTAACTAAAATATACTGATTTCAATAACTTGATTAAAAAAGCATGTAGATTAGAAATACAAATGAATGCTCTAATAAATAACAGATTAACTAATAGTAGAAAAGTATTATATTTAATTTTTGGGATCACATTCCTATTCAATAGTCTCTATAGTGAAAGTGATGTAAGATATTATATCCAGTGCCCCAATGAAATTATTTATGATAGGGTTGAGCTCAAATTAGATTCTATAAAAACTGAAGAAAAACTGGACAATAGCTATTGCTATTTTAGTCCAAAAAAGGGTTATTACTTAGGAGCTCGCCAATCTGATAATGAAAAAATTGTACGGATCAGTGCTAAGCCTCTAGTAATAGTTAA